>DIEP01000100.1 GCA_002418685.1 Ignavibacteria bacterium UBA5771 | reverse complement strand
CCAATTCTATTTACTATAAATGCTTTTTTGCCTGCATTTGCCGCAGAATCTTTTTCAAACCAGAATCCAATCAATAGATAGGAACTTATGCCAACCATTTCCCAAAAAATGAACATATTTAGGAAATTATTTGCAATTACTATTCCCAACATTGAAAAAGAGAATAAACTAAGATAAGCATAGAAACGAGAGAACATTTTATCGCCTCGCATATATTCAAGAGAGAATAAATGCACAAGGAAGCTGATAAGTGTTACTATTATTAGCATAATTGCTGACAAATTATCCAGTCCAATGCCAATTACTACTGAATTTGTTCCAAGATTAAACCACTGAACTTTGTATTGAAACATCGGTTCAGCGCTGTAGTATATTAGCCGTGGAATAGCCACAATTAATGCCATTAAAAGTTCAATTCCCAGAACGGAGGTTCCAATCACTCCACTTGCTCTGCCCAGTCGTTTCCCGAAAAAAATCAGGAAGCCAAAGCTTAGAGCAGGAAGAAACAAGATTATCAGTGATATATTTAGTAATGTTTCGGGAGACATAATTTATTTTTTGAGTTTGTTATTAAACAATTATTCTTTAAGATTATCAATTTCATCAACGTCGATATGTTTATAGTTCTGATATATATTTAACACAATGGCAAGTGCGATTGCCACTTCTGCTGCCGCAAGAATTATCACAAATAAAGCTGCGATTTGTCCATCAATATTAAATCCATTGAATTTTGAGAATGCAACAAAATTAATATTTGCTGAATTTAGTATTAATTCAATTGACATCAGAATCATAATTGCATTTTTGCGAGTGGCTATACCGAAAATACCAAGAGAGAAAAGTATAGCACTCAATATCAGAAAATGATTCAAACCAACAGGTATCATAATTTACCTCTTTATTTACCTTTTTTAGCAATAAAGGCAGCACCGATAAAAGCCACAAGCAATAAAATTGCTGCCATAAAAAATGTTAGGACATATTTAGTTAATAATGCATTGCCCAGCATATCCAAAGTTGTTTCGCGATATGGTGTTGTATATACGTTCCAGTTAGAAGTATTGAACATATAAACTAATACAAGAAAGAGAATTGCTGAAACGATAGCAGAACTCAGATATATAAGTTTTCCCGTACTGCCCGAGATGCTTTCCACATCGGTCACTTTTGTAGTAAGCATTATTCCGAATATGATCAATACAAGGATACCTCCCACATAAATCATTATTTGCACAACTGCAAGGAAATCTGCGTTCAGAAGCACATAAATGCCAGCAACACCAAAAAACGTGAAAAGCAATGAGAATGCAGAATACATTAATTTGTGGGAAAACACAACACCCATTGCTGACACAATGATTATCAGGGCAAAAACATAAAAAACTATTTCAATTATATTCATAAAGTTTCAAATTTTATTCAGTTTTGGGATTTTCAGTTTTTGGAGCAGCCGCAGCAGGTGCAGGTTTTGGTGCAGCTGCTTTTTTAGCTTTTTCTTCTTCTGCAATCAATCGCTTTGCTTCAATTTGCTCGGGAGTCATTTTACTAAAATGATATAGTAAATTCATTCTATCATAATCCGAATATTCAAATTCTTTAGTCATCCAGATGCAGTCTTCAGGGCAATTTTCAGTGCAAAGATTGCAAAACATACATTTAGCAAAGTCAATATCAAATTTAGTAACCCATAGAGGTATTCTCTTGCCACTTGGAAAGACGGCTTCTGCATCTTCCTTTGATGCTTTGATAGTATCAATATCGATGCAATTAACGGGACATTCTTTAGCGCAAATTGCACAGCCAATACATTTGTCCATATCAACGTAAAGTCGATTGCGGGCAAATTCGGGAATAAACCCTGATTTAATAGGGTCGAATTTGTCGGGATATTGCATAGTCACTTTATGTCCCCATAAATGCTTCCAAGTGATTCCCATACCAACAAGCACAGTATAAACACCTGTCCATATCCCTTGAAAATAATTTTCTATTTTATTTTTGTTTTCCATTGTTTTCTCAATCAATAATATATTTATTTTCTAATTTATTTACATTAAAATTGGAGAATAATTAAGGATTATTTAATCACTCCCAATAATGATATTCCAATCAAAGAAACAAATGCTGCGGGCAACATTACTTTCCAGCAAATATGCATCAATTGGTCAACCCTTACTCTCGGTAGAGTCCAACGCAACCATAATTGGACGAACACAAAGGACATTGCTTTAGCTATAAACCAGAAAGCCTGCCAAATCGGAGAATTCATAAAATCTCCAAATGGTGAGTTCCAACCGCCTAAGAACATAATAGTGATCATTGCAGAGACCACATACATATTAGCATATTCGGCAAAATAAAACATCGCGAATTTCATACTACTATATTCTGTGTGATACCCACCAACGATTTCCGATTCTCCTTCAGGAATATCGAACGGCGTACGATTTGCTTCTGCTAATGAACCTACAAAGTATACAATAAACAATACGAGCAAAAAAGGTATGAATAAGTACTTGATTGCTGAACCTTGCCCACCAAGCAAATTCCAATTCCAGAACCAACCCGATTGGGAATTTATGATGCCCGAAACGCTTAATGTATTGGAAAGTGCAGCAATAGCAATAATAGATAGCGATGTCGGTATTTCATAGCTTATCATTTGAGATGCTGAACGCACAGCTCCAAGCACGGAATATTTATTGTTCGATGCCCAACCACCCATAAGTATTGCAATTACAGTAAATGAGCTAACAGCAAAAATGTAAAATACTCCGAGATTAATGTCTGCAGGAATAAATTTTGATGAATAGGGAATTACAGCAAATGCAGCAAACGAGCCTGTAAATACTACGAAAGGTGCTGTATTGAATAATGGTTTATTAGCGTTTCGTGGTGTTATGTCTTCTTTTTGCAACAACTTGACAACTTCTGCCACAGGCTGAATAATACCCCAAGGACCCGTTCTCATAGGTCCAAGGCGATCCTGCACCCACGATGCTATTTTAAGTTCTCCAAGAATTGCGACGAGAGCATAAACAACAACAAATACCAAAGGTATTGCTGCCGTTATGAGATAAGCCCAAATATTATTGCCTAAAAGTTCTAAAATAAAATTGCTTTCCATATATTATCTATCTATTTCTCCAAGAACAATATCAATACTTCCAAGAATTATTATTAAATCTGCGAACATATAACCTTTTGAAATTTCCGGGATTATGCTGAGGTTTACATAGCATGGAGAGCGTCCTTTCACCCTTTGGGGTTTTGCTTTTCCATCGCCAACAATGTAAAATCCCAATTCACCTTTTGGATTTTCTGCACGTGAATATAATTCACCTTTTGGAGCAATACGTTTTGGAATGCCTGCACGAACATCTTCGCTTGAATCGGTAATCATTTCCATTGCCTGCTCAATAATTCTCAAGCTTTGTTCCATTTCAAGCATTCTCACCCAGTTACGGTCCCAGCTATCACCGACTGTTCCCATTGTGCCTGTGCCTACACAAACTTCAAAATCCAATTTATTATAAATTGAATATGGATCCACGCGTCTCAAGTCATGCCGAACGCCTGATGCTCTTAACATTGGTCCACTTGCGCCATAATTTATTGCAACATCAGGAGGAAGAATGCCTATATTTGCACATCTTTCCACGAATATTTTATTATCGTTTAGCAGATTATTAATTTCAGCATTAGTTTCGCGAACTGTTTTGATAATATCCCTCAAATCATCCTTAAATGTAGGGTAAACATCTCGCATCAGCCCGCCAATTCGTATGTAATTATAAAGCAAACGGCTCCCTGACAATTTCTCGAGAACCCAAAGTATTTTCTCACGATCGCGGAATAAATAAAGAAATGGAGTAAATGCACCTGCATCCATTCCAAAAGTAGCTACTGCTATTTCGTGAGATGCAATTCTGTCCAGTTCGGCGCAAATCACTCGAATTGCTTCTATGCGTTCGGAAACAGTAATTCCAAGTAATTTTTCAACTCCAATTACATAAGGCAATTCATTATTCATTGAATTGACATAATCCATTCTATCTACATAAGGAACAATTTGTGTATATGTATTTTGCTCACAAACTTTTTCGAAACAACGATGCAAATAACCAATGTGTGGAACTACATCAACAACAATTTCCCCTTCCAATTCCACCATAAGTCGCAGAACTCCGTGTGTGGAAGGATGTTGAGGTCCAACATTTAATTTCATATGCTCTGTATGCACATTACCAAGATCTATAGCGACATCACGAATTTCACTCATTTTTCCCTCACTTAATATGGAACTTTCATTCCATGGAAATAGTCTGGTTGAACATAATCTTTTCTCAATGGGTGCCCTTCCCAATCATCGGGCAATAGAATGCGTGTAAGGTTATGATGACCCACGAAATTTATCCCCAGCAAATCATAAGCTTCTCGCTCATGCCAATCGAAGGAACGCCAAACCAGTTCGCAAGAAGGAACATCGGGAGCTTCTTTAGGCACTTCAACTTTGATTGTGATCTTATGCGCTCTTTTCATTGAATATAAATTATAAACAACTCCAAGATTTGCCCCTAAATCAACACCACTTAAACAAGATGGGTAATCGAATTCAAGCCCTTCTTCATCACGAAGGAAAAGCATAATATCCACTAAATTTGTCGGTTCAACTTTAATTGAAGGTTCATATCCAGGATCTTCATTTAAGGAAATTATTTCTTCTCCGAATTCGATTTTTAATTTATCGAATATTTCATTTGGCAACATTATCAACTCCTGTTAAATCCAAGTGTTCTATTCTATATGCTTCGTATTCAGCACGTAATTTTTTCAATTCAATTTGCCTTTGATCGATAGCGGCAATATCTTCTGGTCTCATCTCTTTGCGTTTTCTGAAAATTGCTTGGTGGTTAATTTTCGATTGCAATTGCACCATTCCATCCATAAATGCTTCGGGACGTGGTGGGCAACCGGGGATATAAACATCAACAGGTATAATTCTATCCACACCTTTGAGAACATGATAGCCATTTTCCCAGTATGGACCACCCGAATTCGAGCAGGAACCCATAGATATAACATATTTCGGTTCTGCCATTTGCTCATAAAGCCGTTTAATTCGTTCTGCCATTTTGAGCGTTACAGTTCCTGAAATGATTATAAAATCTGTCTGGCGAGGACTGGGGCGTGGAATACATCCAAAACGCATAAAATCGAAATGTGCAGCATTTACAGCCATAAATTCGATTGCGCAACACGCAAGACCAAAAGTCATATACCAATCGCTTTTGCTGCGTCCCCAATTTAGCACATCTTCTACCGTCCCTAAAAATATATTATCACCTACATCATAGGGATTATCTAATCTATCAAGTAAACCCATTTTTTACTCCTTATGAATATCTTTCGTTTCTTTTTTTCGTCTAATAATAAGATTGTCGAGTATTGGTATCTCTGGCTTCGGCTTATCCCATTCCAAATATCCTTTTGCCCAGTCATATACAAGACCCAAAATAAGGATAACTACGAATGCAAACATTATCCAAAATGAATACCAACCGTAGGCTTTATAAACTACTGCCCATGGAAATAACAGCACAATTTCCACATCAAATATTAAATATGCTAAGCCAATTATATAAAAACGCGGATTGAGTTGCACCCACGGTGTCCCAATTGGGATTTCGCCACTTTCATAAGTCATTAATTTTTCCTCTGTTGGATGCGATGGTCGAACTATTGCAGATGCAAAAAGTGCTAATCCTACAAACAGAGCCCCGACTATGAAAAAAATCAGAATAATTCCAAAATCTGTTAAATACATAATTCTTGAGGATTGATTTTTTTATAAATACAAAAATACGAAAATGACCTCGTTCATTGAATAATTATTAAAATAATTTCTTTTATAATACGTTAGGCATACCTAAAATATTTGCAATCTCTTGACTGAGACTTAACTGGCAGAGAATTGATTTTGTGTTTAGGGATTGCTAATCTATGAATATCTTGAAATATTGCAAAAATTAGCAGAAAATTACTGCATTGAAGCTGGAACTGGAAGAACTTATTTCTCCAATTGCGAAGGACGGGACTTAATCGAGTATACTTTATGAATCATAAGCAACGAATTCGTTCGTGGGTAACAAGAAATTGTCGATTGATGTGTGAATCAAGTGCGAAGCGAGGGATAGAGAAATCTTCGATATATGATAAATTTTTGGATTATCATTTCATCCCGAATGACCGAAATGTAATTTTTTCAAATAGATCCTATGAGATAGCTTTGCGCAATGATCATTAATTTAAAATTAATAACAATATAAAATTTATTTATTAATTTTATAAATTTACTAATCTTTATTTTAGTTTTTCGTCAATTTTTTATTACAAATTATAATTTTATTATGAATAACAAAATACCCAAAATTGCAATTATCGGATATGGTGCGATGGGCAAGGAAGTTGAAGCAACTGCCAAAGAAAAGGGCTTCCAAATAACAGGAATTTATGAAATTGATAATCCGCTTTCTAAAGTGACTGATTTCGATTTCGATGTTGCTTTGGATTTTTCCTCCCCTGAATCTGTTCTCGAAAACATTAAAATTCTTGCTGAGAACAAGAAAGACATTGTCATTGGCACAACCGGGTGGTATGATAAATTTGATGAAGTTCGCAATATTGTGGATAAAGCCAATATAGGAGCAGTTTGGGGAAGCAATTTTTCGATTGGAATGCAACTTTATCTAAATATTATCCAGCATGTCGCGCTCTTAATTAAAAAGATTGATACTTTTGATATTGGTATTGAGGAAATCCATCATAAGCATAAAAAAGATTTCCCGAGCGGCACTTCGATTAATATTGCAAACAAATTTTTAAAAGAATTGTTCAGATATAATTCCTACACGTCAGATCCCGCAGAAGCAATTGCAGACAATAAGAAAATTCCAATTTCATCATTAAGAACGGGCGAAATAGTTGGTATACACAAGGTTCTACTTGATTCAGAATTCGAAACTCTTGAGCTTTCGCATATTGCAAAAAATCGGCGTGGCTTCGCAGTTGGCGCCCTTGAAGCTGCCCGCTGGATTTATAATAGAACAGGTTTGTATGGCTTCGAGGAAGTCGTCTCAAATTTTTGGAC
>DIEP01000127.1:12721-23302 GCA_002418685.1 Ignavibacteria bacterium UBA5771 | reverse complement strand
TTCAAGCATTGCCAAATCAAAAAATCCAATATCTTGTTGAATTAAAATTTGATGGCGTCTCGCTCAGCATACGTTATAAAAATAGACGGCTCAATCTTGCACTTACTCGTGGAGATGGTATTAAAGGTGATGATATAACATTAAATGTCCTACAAATTCCTGCAATTCCACATGTTGCCAAAGCTGTAAAGATGAGTGATTTCAATATTTCAAAAGTGCATAATAAAGAAGACAACCCGCCCAATCAGTTGTTCAGTCAAATCGAACAGAATGAAATGGATGAGCAATTTATCAATAATTTTGAAGCGCGTGGCGAAGTTTATATGACACGAGCAGATTTTGCAAAAATTAACAACCGTCAAATAGAACTAGGTTTGCATACTTTTTCAAATCCAAGAAATCTTACATCAGGTACTCTTAAATTATTGGAATCAAACGAAGTAGCACGACGTCCTTTAAATTTTTGGGCATATTATTTATTAAGTGATGAAATTATATTCAATAATCTTTTTGATAATCTGCAAATATTAAAAAAAATGGGTTTTCCTGTTAATCCAAATTATAAACTTTGTGATTCTCTCGAAGAAATTTATGATTTTATAAATTATTGGGAAAAGAAGCGCGATGAATTGCCTTATAATATTGATGGATTAGTTATCAAAGTTAATTCAATTGAACAGCAAAATTTGCTTGGTAATGTAGCACGCTTTCCTCGTTGGGCAATTGCTTATAAATATTCAGCCGAACAACAAGAAACTCGCCTGATGAACATTATTTATCAAGTGGGGAGAACAGGTATTGTTTCGCCCGTAGCCGAATTAGAACCCGTCGAGATTAGTCAAACTATTGTCAAGCGAGCAACTCTCAATAATGAAGATTATATAAAAGAAAATGATTTTCGCATTGGAGATTATGTTTTCATAGAAAAAGGCGGTGAAGTCATTCCAAAAGTAGTTGGGGTCAATTTTGAAAAGAGAGATCCAAGTTTAAAACCATTTGAATTTACAAAGATTTGTCCTTGCGATTTTAAATCTCAGCTTGTAAAATATGAAGATGAGGCATATTATTATTGCATTCATCCCGAATGTCCTTGGCAAATTCGCCGGAAAATCGAGCATTTTGCTTCTCGAAACGCAATGAATATTAATTTGCTTGGAGAGCGAACTGTTGATTTATTTGTTTCTCTTGGATATTTGAAAAATATAGCAGATATTTATGAATTGAATAAATTTTACGAAGAGATAAAGAAAATAGACGGTTGGGGAGAGAAAAGTGTCGATAATTTGCTCGAATCAATTGAAAACTCAAAGCTGCAACCGTTTCATCGCGTTCTTTTCGGTCTTGGAATACGCTATGTTGGTGAAGTTTCGTCAAAAATTATCAGTGAAAAAGTAGGGAGTATTACTCAACTCATTAAAATGAGTGAGGATGAGCTCCAGTCAATTCCACAAATTGGAGAAACAATATCGAAATCTATTAAAACATTTTTTTCAAATCCAAAAAACATTGAAATTATTGAGCGTCTTAAAAAATATGGTCTTAATCTTGAAAATAAAGATTCAACTACTATTCTCAGCAATAATTTGCCTTTACAATCCAAGACCTTTGTTTTCACAGGTGAGCTAAAATCGATGAGCAGAACACAGGCATCTGAAATTGTGGCATCTTTGGGGGGTAAAGCAACATCGAGCGTCAGCAGCAAAACCGATTATGTTGTGGTAGGGGAATCTCCTGGCTCTAAATATACCAAAGCCCTTCAATTAAATGTCAAAATTCTGAATGAAGAAGAATTTCTGAAATTAGTAAATTATAATGATAAATCTCAATAAAATAAAACCAATTTTACAATTAATAATTCATAATGGATGATAAAAATTTAGACCTCATCAAGAAGCAACTACTAAAATTATCGAGTAATTTTAATAATTATGATTATTTGATTCCTTCCATTTGGTTAAATAATAAAGAAGATAATCAGACAATTACCAAAGTCAACCCAATTGAATATTTCCTTTCTAAAATTAATCAAATATATGATATTCATAGAAATAGCGAGATCAGTGATTTCGATGTTGAGCAATCAATTATTTATAATTTCCTCCCGCGATTATTTACAGCTTTCGACCATAATGGCGATGGCAAAATTGAAGCATTCTGTGATAAGAATACATTTCGAGAAACAGGTACATTTTTGAAAACGATTGCGATGCTTCCAAATCTCAAAAAAATGGGAGTTAATACTATTTATATGCTTCCAATATTTGAAATAGGTAAAGCTAACCGCAAAGGCAATCTTGGATCTGTTTATGCAATAAAAAATGTGTACAAATTTGATGATAATTTAAGCGAACCCATAATTGAGATTCCTATTGAACAACAATTTTCTGCCCTTGTGGAGGCAGCCCATTTGTTGGGAATGAAAGTTATTATGGAGTTTATCTTCCGCACAGCAAGTCTCGACAGTGATCTAATAATAGAGCATCCCGATTGGTTTTATTGGATTTATTCAAATAATGATGATAATATATTTTCACCACCAAAATTCAGTCGTCGCATATATTCTAAAATCTTACAAAAGATTAATGATAATGATTTTTCTGATTTACCCCATCCTACCCAAAAGTATATAAAAAAGTTTTCTCAACCACCTGCAACTGTAACACTTAATGATGGCGAATACATAGGGATAACAAACGATAGGCGAACTGTCAAGGTCCCAAGTGCATTTGCCGATTGGCCCCCAAATGATTTGCAACCGTTATGGAAGGATGTTACTTATCTCAAATTATACGAGCATCCTGATTATAACTATATGGCATATAATACAATAAGAATGTATTCAACCGAACTTGCACTTGAAGAAAATAAGATTGTAAGTTTATGGAATTACCTTGAAAATATCATACCTTTTTTTATCAAAAATTACAATATAGATGGCGCAATGGTTGATATGGGACATTCTTTTCCTCCTGATCTTTTATCTAATATTATCAATAGAGCAAGAGAGAGCAAATCTAATTTCATATTTATCGAAGAAAGTTTTGATTTGACAAAAGAAAGCAAGGAAAAAGGTTTCGATGCTGTAATCGGTCCGGTGTTTTTAATTGAGAATGATTTTAATAAATTAAAACAATTCCTTAATTCATTGGAGAATAATGAAGAAGTAATACCATTTTTAGCAACTTCCGAAAATCATAACACACCAAGAACTTATGCTCAATTACATAATAAAAATTATTCGAAAATGATTTTCGTATTGAATTCTTTAGTTCCGGGCATATTGTTTATTCATTCAGGATTCGAACTCTTTGAAGATAAACCTATAAATACCGGACTTAATTTTACTCAAGCTGATATTGAGAAATTCGATGATGAAGATTTAGCCTTATTTTCAATTTCATCACTTAATTGGGAAACTCAGGATACATTGATTCAATGGATCAATGATTTAATTGATTTTAGGAAGGAATGGTTCAATAATTCACCAATCTACAATTCTAATAATTTTCACGTAATTGAAAATAGACACTTTTTAGAAATCGAATTATATTCATTAATAAAAAATCAAAAAATCGGTTTCATTGCAAAATACGATAATATCAGTGGAAAACCTGTGGAATTAAACATTGATTTAAATGATGTAATTCTAAGTAATGGGGTAAAGATTAACGGACGAATTATTGAATTTGAAGAATTTGGTTTTTTATTATTTAAGAAATAATTATATTTGTAAAAATTTATTTTATAACCTTTATGAGTAGCACAAGTGAAGCTAAAGAAATATTTCAATCAATTGTTCATTTTATTAAGGAACGATTTAATCTTATGCCTGAGCAGGAAGATGCTTTTAAGACAATTGATTCTATAAAGAAAGGTATATCTTTCCGTGGCACTAAATTGTGGATTTTAATTTTTGCTATAATGGTTGCATCTGTTGGTCTCAATACAAATTCAACAGCAGTCATTATCGGTGCAATGTTAATTTCTCCGCTAATGGGACCAATAATGGGAGTTGGACTTGCATTAGGTATATATGATTTTGATTTATTTAAAAAATCATTAATCAACCTTTTGATAGCTTCAATTGTGAGCATAATTGTTTCAGCACTATATTTTTTTATTTCTCCTGTCAACGTTGCCCATTCTGAATTGCTTGCTCGAACAAATCCAACTATTTACGATGTTTTGATTGCTTTATTTGGAGGATTTGCAAGGATAGTTGCGGGTGCAAGTGTTGAAAAGGGAAATGTGATTCCAGGAGTTGCAATTGCAACAGCGCTTATGCCCCCTTTATGTACTGTTGGTTACGGTATTGGAACAATGCAACCCATTTTTATTTTTGGCGCTTTATATCTATATATTATAAATTCTACTTTTATTGCTTTATCAACCTTCTTATTAGTAAAGTCTTTAAAATTTCCAAAAGTTAAATTTCTTAATAGTATTAATGAAAATAGAATTCATAGGATTATTATTATTGTGATTGTTGCAATAATTGTTCCGAGCATTTTCACAGCTTATAATATGGTTCAATCAAATTACTTCGAGAGTAGAGCAAATCAATTTATTAATGAGCAGTTCAACCAGGCTGGTACTATTGTTGTCAATAAAGATTTTAAATACAATCGTTCCAATTCATACATTAAAGTGACGCTTTATGGTAATAAGATAGATTCTTCAATGATTGACTCCATAATTACTCAAATGCCTAAATATAGATTAAAAAGAACAAAACTTTATGTTCTTCAAGGTGAAGATCAAAAAATTGATATCGATTTTTTGAAACAATCGATTGAATCATCAATTTATGAAAATATGGCTGAAAAAACAAAGTTGGATTTGCTTAAAGAAAAAGATCTATCAATTAATCAAATGAATTCGCAACTTCAGATCTACAAGCCAACTGACGAAAATTTTGATAAGATTTATAGAGAATTAAAAATATATTACCCTGATATTAAGTCAATTTATTTATCTCGTTCCATTCGAGTTGGCGATTTGAAAGCAGATTCATTAAAGTATGATACATTAGATGTTGCTCTTATCGACTTTACTTCTTCAAGGGTGCGTCAAAAAACGATAAAACAGATTCAAAATTGGCTGCAGCTAAGATTGGATAAAGAGGATATTCAGATTATAACATATTAATTATCGATAAACACATTATTTTATCTTTTTCTTCAAAATTGAATTTGCATTTCTTTGAAGGCTTTCGAGCTTTGCTCTTTTAATGGCAGAATTTTTAAATCTTATAGCATAATCTTCTTTTGTCATATTTAAAATTTCTTTTAAATCAATTTCATTCTCATTATTCCGAGCTAAAAAATCTTTAAGAATTATTGCTTGCTCATGTTTCTTATTCCAAGGGCAAACCTCTTGGCAAATATCACAACCAAACATCCAATTCGGATTTGCTTCGGTTATTTCATCAGGAATTTTAAGGTCTGGTTTTGCTTCAATCGTCCAATATGAAATACATTTATTTGCATCAACAACTTTTGGAGAAACAATCGCATCTGTGGGGCATTCTTCAATACATTTTGTGCAAGTCCCACAATAATCGCGCATTCTTTTACCAGGTTCAAACTCAATGTCTGTTATAATAATGCCTATAAAAAACCACGAACCAATTTTTTTAGATATGACATTGCCATTTTTCCCTTGCCAACCAACTCCCGAACGCACTGCCCATTGACGTTCAAGAATAGGTCCGGTATCGATATAATTGAGGAAATTTGCTTTGGGATAGTATTGTTTAATTTGATTTATCAGTTCTTTTTGAAGATTTTTTATAACAGTATGGTAATCATCACCGAGTGCATATCGTGCGATTTTTCCTTTTTTATCGTCATTTGAATATTGTTTTTCTTGGAAATAATTTGTTGCGGTTACAATTACGGTTTTGGCATTATCGAGTAGCAATGAAATGTCACAACGTTTATCGACATTGCGTTCTAAGTATTCCATTGAAGCATTATATTTATTTGCAAGCCATTCTTTGTATTTTTCAATTTCATAATCAAGAACTTCAAAATTCGCAAATCCAATATCAGAAAAACCCAATTCGTAAGCTTTTGCTTTTATAATTTCTTTTATCAGCATTTTCTTTAAATTTGTATTATGAATAATTTAAACAATAAATATTCGTTAAACGAAATAAAACAAATAATATCGAATAAAAAAATAATTAGTATTGATTTCGGATTGAAACGAATTGGTCTTGCGACGTGCGATTCTATGCATATTTCATTGGCTCCACTTGCAACATTGTCATTTGACGATGATATTATTCATAATCTTGCAAAGATCATTACTAATGAGAAAATTGGAGTAATATTGATTGGTATTCCTGTGTGGAATCAGAACTTGAATTCAGATTTTTTTGATAATTTGAATGAATTTACTTCAAGATTAGAAGAAGAAATTCAATTACCAATTTTGTTTTATGATGAAGCATTTTCTTCAAAAAAAGGGATGGAATATATGGTTCAATTAGGTAAAAAGCGGAAGGACAGACAAAAAAAAGAAAACCTTGATAAAATCGCAGCAGCTGTTATATTAAAATCTTTTCTTGAAGAAATAGAAGGTTAAAAAATAAATTAAATAATGAAAAATAAAATAAAAACAATATGGCTTGTCATTCTCTTCTTTTTTAGTATTGCAACTACTTATGGGCAAAATACTAATTATTTGAATCCTAACTCTGCATTTTATGCCAATCGAATGATTTTTGGTTCCACAATGGTTTTGCCTTCTCAATCTACCGATTCAGTTGAAATTTTTCTATTCTATAAATTACAAATAAATAATTTCTTATTCACAAATATTGGCGACGAGTATATTTCAAAATATACGATTGAATTATCTTTGGCAGATTCTGACGGTGTAGTCAAAGTTTCAAAGGTTATTTCTGATTCTTTCAAATTATCTAATCCATTAACTCCAAAAGATCCGGTTCAATTTCGGACAAATTACATCGAGCTGCATGCATTAAAAGCTAATTATACTGCACAGATTCGCGTCATTGATAATAGCACAAAAAATTCTGACAAATCTTCCTTCCCATTAAATTTCTCTAATTTGAAAAATGAACCAAACTCTTTCACTAATATTGTTTTTCTTGAAAATAAGGGGAACTATGCTACTCCAATCATTTTAAACAATAACTTGAATTTTTCGAGCAACCCAATTGATTTGTATATATTTATTTTCAATGATAATTATAACGACTTGCACTATGATATTATTAAGAAATATAATAATCCAAAAGCAATTGATCCATGGGGTGAGTTCCAAAAGCATTCGGGAAAACTCGAAACACAACCATTTAATAAGCCAACAATCGATTTAATTGATAATTCAATTCATATCCAATTTCCAATTGAAGCCAGTTTGCCAACTGCAGGCGAAGAAAATAACGGTAAAATGGCAAGGATTATTTATCAAAACAATATTTTCTCGCCCGGCGATTATATCTTGAAAATTTATAATTCAAAAGGGGACACATCGCAATCCACTTTTAAAGTTTATTGGGAAGATGAGCCAATATCTTTATTAAATGTCACCTATGCTCTCAATATTTCCAAATTATTTTTTAATGAAAAAGAAATGGATAAAATTGAAAATGGCGATTATGGTGAACAATATAAAAATTTAATTGATGCTTGGAAACAATTCGATCCAACATCCCAAACACCTTTTAACGAAGTAATGAACGAGTTCTACCGAAGAGTTGATTATGCTTATAATAATTTTTCAACTTTCAGCGAAAAGAATGGTGCAAACACAGATAAAGGTAGAATTTACATTCTTTATGGACCTCCCGACAAAACCGAACAAAAATTCAAAAATGGAAAGCTCTATGAAACATGGGTATATACTACACTTATCAAAGAATTTACTTTTGAAACAATTGAATCAGGTGTTTTCAAAATCGTAAATATTAGAGAATAATTACTCGTTTTTTTCCTTTTGATGCACCGAATCATACTTGAATAATACATATACAGGGCAAAATGAAGTTGCTCCTGTAACTATCATCAATATTCCCAAAATCAGAAAAATAATCTGCAAAACATTGCCTACTCCGAAAAGCGATACCACAATTAAAATTACACCTGCGATAAGTCGAACAGTTTGGTCAATTTTCCCAACATTTTTCAGCATTTCTATATCCTTTTAAATTCAATGTAATTGACAACAGAATATTGTTTTTATTTTAAATATGATATAAATTATTTTGGGGTAGATCTTCTCGTTAAATTATTTCATTTTCTGTCATTTCGAGCAAATATTCTTGCGAAGCAACCTCATTCAACATTTTTAGATTGCTCAGTCATTTCATTCCTCGCAATGACAGTGTTGTTATGTCAGTCATCGGTTATTAGAACTCCCATTTTCCGTTTATTGTTGTTTAAAAAACTATCAATTTCAATATTTTAATTTATTGGTGATTATAACTCTTTTTATTTTTTATAAATAGATGGTGAGATATATTGGAACTTTGTTTGTGTCCTATCGATTGCTTCGGAATGACCAATGAAGAGATATCCACCGTCAGTAAGAGTGTCATAAAGATTCTGGATGACTGCTGCTCTTGTTTGTTTATCAAAATAAATCATAACGTTTCTGCAGAATATAACATCCATTTGTGTTTTAAAACAGAATTTTGGAGTCAAAAGATTGAACCTCCTAAAAACAATTTCAGACTTAATTTCAGGGATGACTTCCCATTTGTTATCATCAATTTTCTTAAAGTATCGCAGTTTCCATTCACTATGAAATCCATGAAATTTCGAACCATCATATATACCTTGCATTGCTTTGCTCAAAACTGTTGAGGAAATATCAGTTGCTAAAACTCCCGTATCCCACTTGTGAAAGTTATTTTTAAAGAATTCTCTAATAATGAAAGCCAAAGTATAAGCTTCTTCACCAGTAGAGCAACCGGCGCTCCAAACACGCAAATCGAGATTATTGGATTCGATTTTAATTTTAGATAATTCGGGTAAGACAATGTCTTTAAAGTATTCAAAATGATCATTTTCTCTACCGAAGAAAGTATGATTTGTGGAGATTTTATCAATCAATTCAGTAAGGAGAGCACCGGATTTATCCTTGTTTAATTCATTATAATAATCATTGAAATTATTTAACTGATATTGTTTTAGAACTTTTTGAAGGCGCCCAGCTACAAGAGATTTTTTTTTATCAGAAAGGACAATACCGGATTGAGAATATATTAATTCCCTAATTAGATTGAATTCATCATCGGTGATATCAATTATATCAAATTGGTGATTAGAAATGTAAGAATCAATATTTTTCATTAATTGTATGAAATATGCAAAAAAATGTATTGATAGTTTCTGTATTATCCGGACCCTTTAAATCTTCTACAAATGGTTCATTAGTATCATGAGAATCGAGAGAATAAATGATAAATGATTTTAACATTTCTCTTTTTCCAAAATGAAATACCCTAAAAAATTTTAAAATGATGTATGATAGAAACTATAAATTATAAAATTACCAAATAATCATTAAACAGTATGCAGAAATTCGAGATTATTTTGAAAAAAAATAATAATTTGCATTTTTATATTTGTTTAATTTTAAATTAGTCAAAATTATGGCAAAATATCGTATCGCTTTACTTCCTGGAGATGGGACAGGTGTAGACGTCTTAGACGCGGCAAAAATCATTCTTGACAAGATCGATTTGGATGCTGAATATATTAATGGTGATATTGGGTGGGAATTTTGGTGTAAAGAAGGAGATCCATTTCCACAGAGAACCATTGATTTACTTAATAAAGTAGATGCTGCTCTCTTTGGTGCAATCACTTCCAAACCCGTCAAAGATGCAGAGAAAGAATTAGTTCCTGAATTACGAGGAAAAGGTTTAGTTTACAGATCCCCAATTGTCAAGATGCGACAATTATTTGATTTATACATCTGCCTTCGCCCATGCAAAGCATACCCAGGAAATCCTTTAAATTATAAAGAAAATATTGATTTAGTGATTCTTCGAGAGAATACAGAAGACCTCTATTCAGGAGTCGAATTTAATCCAGTTCCCAAAGAACTTCAAAGTGTTTTATCAAGTCTTTCGAAAAATTTTCGACCATTCTCTAATTTGAGCGAAGATGAATATGCAATATCTTGTAAAATTAACACTCGTAAGGGTTCCGAAAAAATAATTCGTGCAGGATTTGAGTATGCACGTGTGAACAGAAGAAAAAAAGTAACAATTGTTCATAAAGCAAATGTGGTCCGTGCAAGTGATGGTTTATTTTTAGAAATAGCAAAACAAATTTCAAAAGAATATCCTGAAATTCAGTATGACGAAGCGAATGTGGATGCAATGACAATGTGGTTGCTTAAAAACCCATTTAATTATGATGTAATGATTGCCCCGAATTTATATGGTGATATTATTTCGGATTTGGCAGCACAATTGGTTGGTGGTCTTGGATTTGGATGTTCGGGAAATATTGGTGATAAACTTGCTGTATTTGAGCCGTCTCACGGTTCTGCTCCAAAATATGCGGGCAAATATAAAGTGAATCCAATTGCTAC
>DIEP01000127.1:12522-12673 GCA_002418685.1 Ignavibacteria bacterium UBA5771 | reverse complement strand
GGAAAGGTCCGTACTTATGATATGGGTGGCAACCATTCAACTCTTGATATGGCAACTGCTATTGCCAATAAATTATAATGAAGTTAAAATTTTGTAATTTTTTGTTAATTTTGGATATCATATATTGTAGTTTTAAGTTCCAAGATTTTTA
>DIEP01000127.1:0-12493 GCA_002418685.1 Ignavibacteria bacterium UBA5771 | reverse complement strand
AAGAAATATGATTATTATTTAAAAAATGGAGTATATAATGAAACGAACAGTTTTATTTGTTTTAGCAATATTATTTGCTAGCAATTTTATTTTAGCAATTGAAAGGAATGACCCATCCTCAACACCACCGAAGATGATAATTCCTGAAGACAAATCATCTGCTACCCCCAAACCGCTTGCAGCCAGTGATAAAAATATCATAATTTTCAATAATCTGGATTATGATATACAAGACAATAACGGAACTACTATATCAAATTACTTTGAACTTGCTTATTTAGATCCGCTCGAGATATATCCCACTGCTGATCCATATTTGAATCATACAGTTGTAGTACCGTTTTCTGATCTAACATTTACTCAATATAAGATAACCGACTTTGATGTAGCAATATTCCCAATGGGAGATTATGCGCTCAATACTGCTACAAATGGCGGTATAAAGGTTTTTGATAAGATCAAAGAAATGCTTAACGCTGACAAGAATGTAATGATTATAGGTAGGAGAATGTTGACCGGTGCTTTTCATAACCCACCAACACAAGATCCAGCAGTATCTGATTTTTTATCATCAGACCTTGGTTTAAAAAGTGATAGTTCAGGTCCTTATGGATTTTTGATGGGAAATACTTTCATACCATTCAGAGTTATTGGTGTATCATCAGGTATATTTTTTAATGCGTACACTATGTATTGCAATATAGGTTATGCAAGGCAAGGTGCTGACCCCGAACTGCCCATTCGCTCGGAATCTAATGTAGATATTGCCATATTAAAGAACAATGCTAAAGCAATCGGGATCGATTATATAGATCAAGTTGGTGATGTGGGTGATAATAAACCAACACTTTCTCCGCACAATTGGGTAGGGCTTCGGGCAGATGCTGTACAAGGTAATGGCAGGCTTGTTATGTGGACTATAGCTCCAAACGTAGCTGCTCTGAATGAAATGCATTATTTCGGTAACAAAATTCAAGATGGTATTAATTGGTTGCTTGAGAACGTCCCGAAATTAAAACCATACCTTAAATTTGAAACGAATACATTAACTTTTGATTTGACACCATTAGACTATCCAAGGTTGAAAACTGTTAAGGTACAGAATTTTAGTAAAGATAAATTGATTATATACCAAACTGTCACTATAGGAATGGAAGGAGATGTTTTCACTGTCACAAAAGGAATTAATAATGATACTCTGGATCCTATGGAAACTCGATCCATTGAAGTTCAATTCAAACCAAATGAAGAACGAGAATTCGATGATTTCCTAAATGTTGCAAGCAATGCAAGTAATGGAAGCCCTCTCAGCATCCAACTTCAAGGGCGTGGTGGAAAGAACGTATCTGTTGAACCGGAAATTTCTATCCAATCTGACCCCTATGATTTTGGTACTGTCAATGTTAGTTCTTCACCAACATTAGATTTAAAGTTCATGAATGCTGGATTACAAGACCTTATTGTAGATAGTCTCTATTTTGAATCGAACACTGATAATGCATTCAATTTTCCAAATATTATGCAAACACCAATTGTTGTAAAAGAAGGTAAGGAGTACATTTTTTCTGTTAGATTTGCTCCGACTGAATGGGGAAAAAATTATTCAGCCAAAATAAAAGTGGTGTCTAATGCAAAGAAGAATCCTATTGCTTACATTAACTTAATGGGAAAAACACCGGGTGCGAGTGAAGGTCCTATAATTAGCGCTCTTGATGATACCACAGATCTGGGAATAGTAAAAATAGAAACTACTACAAAAGGTTATATAGGGATAACAAATCCAGGTTCTCAGTCTTTAAAGATTCAAAATATATTTATTAAGGATAACCCTGAGGATGCTTTTGTCATTGACACTACTTTCGAATTCCCATTTTTTATTCTTCCAAATGAAAGCCTCCAAATACCAATTCAATTCACACCTATAACTCACGATGCAGAATATATTGCGACGATTGGAATTTTCTCAAATGCCTTTAATGCTGCTGCATATTATGTCTATGTCAGGGGGGTAGGAGATTCTGGAACATCTGTCCGTGAAACAATTTCCAACAGTTCCCATACATTACAATTGCAAGCAATTCCAAATCCGACTAATTATTCTTCAACAATAACAATTAATTCACAGAAATTCTATAGTTCTACTACTGTTGAATTATATAATCTTCTTGGTAAAAAAATACTCGACATCTATCAGGGGAACATTGTGGTTGGAACCAATCAATTTAATCTTGATGCTTCAAATTTGCCTACGGGTCAGTATTTTATTATTTTAAATGCTGAAACCGAGAAGTTATCATTACCTTTAATAATTGCTAAATAAAGAGAAATTATAAATCTTTCTCGATATAAAAAAAGAAGGGATCCAATTGGATCCCTTCTTTTTTTTGCAAATACATAGAACTAATTATTTCGAGATTAATATTGGTTTTGTAACTGTTGAAGATCCAACTATAATTCTTAAGAAATACATTCCCGACATTAAATTAGATGTTTCAATATTGAAGTTATAAAATGGGCTATTTGTATAACCTAAATCCGAAGATATGACAGATTCACCAATTGAATTAAACAATTGATAGGAAATATTTCCGGGTTGATTGACTGTAAGTTTAATATGAACAATGCTTTCGACAGGATTAGGCGATATATTGACTGATAAAGGATCGAAGGTATTATCTTCCTTAACATCATATCGTGTATCCAGTTTTATATTATCAACAAACCATCCGCGATCTGCTAGAGCAGGACCAGAGACAAGCATAAATCTAAACATAACTGTATCACCAACGTAAGGTCTCATATCTCTAACTTCATTTTTCCATTGACTATTTTGAGGATCACCAGAAATGAAATTATCAGATGAGTTAATAGTATACCAATTAAGTGATTTATATGTTTTACCCCAATCAGTTGACATTGCTAATTCACCATGATCTGTTCGATGAATTAAAGACATATTATCAAAACTAAGAGTATTCGAAGTATCTCCTAATATAACAGGAGCCATATACATTGTGTAATTTGTGTTGTTCTCATATTTTCCATTTGGTGTAGTTGCAATTGAATTTGGAGCAGAACTTGACACAAGAGATGTAACTTCCCATCCATTCTCTGTATAACGAGGAATAGAGCTCGATTCATCTTCGAAAGTCTCCTTTAATTGGCTATAAATTGGACCCGCATAAACAAGCATTTCATCTGTAGAATCACTTTCTTGTGAAATGCCATTCCGAGTAGCAATTGTAACAAGTTTGACTTTACCAAAAGTCTTTGCTTGCATTGGTATAACATCAGAAGTCCACGCTCCAGCTTGAGATTGACTCTGTGTTAGTGTTTTAACCAGTTCCCCGTTAAGAATAATTTTTATTCCCGATAATTCTCGAATTGTCGAACCATCAATCGATTTTTCAGGATTGTTCCAAAATATCTCGAAACCATCCGATTTTGGACGCCATGTTAGATTTTGTGGCGGTAATGGTTTCAATGCCCCTCCTGCCAAAGCAGAAACGCTTACAGGTACACTTTCTCTGCCATCGCTTGCTCGAACGAATAAATTATATGAATACCAAGTGCCATCTACTACATCCAAGTCTATAAAAGTTGAGGGAGAAGAACCCGAAATGGTTGCAATTGCGCCAGTCTGTATATCATTTCTATAAATCAGAATATCAAAATTACCGATAGGTTCGTTGAACATATCGGTTGTTGGATTTACCCAATCTAATTGAATTTTTATTTGATTATTTTCAAATAAACTTTTGCCTGTTAAATTTGTGACGGGCTTGATTTTTTGAGAAATTGGAGCTGTAAATAAGTCATTGGAACCATAGTCAGCCTTAGGAAGTGTCGGCATCCAAAATAAAGGATAGACTACTCCATCATAAGCAGTTACAGATGTATAATCTCCCCAATATAAATTACCTTGTAAAGGATCTCCTGTTTGATCAGAGACCACTCTATACGAATTTAAATACGCTGTAGAGGGTGTCACTCTGATTACTTTCCAGGTATTACCTCCATCTCTGGATATTGACAAATAGGCATCAACTCCTTGATTATTTTCGGGGTCATTCTGAGAACTATAATACAATACTGCCACCATTCCTGTAATTGGATCTACAGAAATAGAAGGAAAGAACATATCATTTCCTACACTATTATCATCGACACGTATTTTGCTTTGCCAAGTTTGACCTTTATCAGTAGAGCGTGAAACATAAACCCTATAAGAACCGTTGGGCACATCCTTTCCTGCTTGAACAACATATACCCACCCCCTAGTTGATTTATTCGACCGATCTACTGCAATTTGTGGTGGTGAAGACACTCTCATATGTTGTTTATCAGCAAGAACAAATCTACCTGAAGCAGGGAAAAGAGTCCCTACACTATTAATTGATTGTGCAAGAACTGACGGTCCCCAATTTTGACCACCATTAGTTGATTTTCGAACAATTGCTTGAGCTTCACTTGGATAATTTGTATTAATCCATGCAACATATACTTCTCCATCAGGTCCAACAGCGGGAAGAGGAGCTTGAGTATTGCCCGTTCCTAAAAGAGTTGGTCCAACCCAGCTCTTACCATTATCTGTTGAATATGAAAATACTACGCCCGCGTTTACTCTAAATCTTTGCCAACTAACATAAAATCTGTTTTTATATGGTGAATTTGGGTTATTATCAGATGCAACTGAAAATCTGTCATGAAATGGATTTCCCATATCATAAGCCGAGAGAGCAATTGCAGTAGCAGGTAAATCACTACCCCAACCATCCCAAGAGACTCCTCCATTAGTAGATAAAGCGCCAAAAACTCCATTGACCTCGGCGTTTATATTACCTGTATTGATTTGAGAATATCCATAAGTATACAATGCATTCCCATTTGCATCAAAAGCCACACCTGGATCAAAAATTGTCATACCTCCCTTTGTAGGAGGCTCAATATATACATTTACATTTGATGGTGTAGTTGAATGAGTCCACGTTTTACCTCCATCAAATGTGTACCAAGAACTCATCCGCCAACCTTGATAGCCACCCAGATATTGATTATCGTTTGATGTAGCTATTAAATTTTGAGGATTTGTGGGATTGATTGCGATCCATGTTTCAGTCTGTGCATCATTGCCTGGTGAAATGTTCACTAATTCAAAACCGTCCGCCGTTTGGATTCGCGTATGTTCAGGGACATACTTAGCTACCTCAGGTGGCACATAAGTATGAACAACTTTTCTTGTGAATATTGAAGGTAGGTTTGGATTACCTATATAATATTCATTAAAATCAGGTTTTAAATATCGTGGTATATTATTTGTTGTATATTGAGCATGAGTTTCAATGATTAACAAAAACATAAACCCAAAAATTAAAAATAAGATTTCTTTTTTCATGATTTACCTATATATTTTTTCTTAAACTTATTTTCAGATAACAACTAATTAGACGTATTAATTCAAAAATTGGTTGAATTGAATTAAAAAATAGCAAAATTAACAAATTCCGAGTTAAGAATTTGGTTATGCGTATTTTTCAAGGATCTGCAAAAGAGCAGAAAAATCCTTCGGATATTCAGAAGTGAAATAAAGCTGCTCATTAGTTTTTGGATGAATGAATCCCAAAGAATATGAGTGCATCGTTAATCGGGAAATAATTGGTAGTTCTTCTGTATATTTTTTTAAATTATATTTACGCTTTATCGAAGAAACTAGAAACGATGAATTATTTCCATAAAGCTCATCGACTAGCAAAGGATAACCGATTGCTTGCAGATGAGCCCTGATTTGATGATGCCTTCCTGTGACCAGTTCGCACTCTGCAAGAGTTGCATTTCTATATCTTTTTAATACTTTTAATCTAGTTAATGAACTTTTGCCATTTGCAGAAGGTATTGTAAGATGTGATTTTTGATGACTTTGAATCAATGGAATATCAATTTCAAGATAATCTTGAGGAATAACTCCTTGTGTTACGACATGATAAATTCTTTTAACTTCATCATTCTCGAAAGCAATATTCAAATCCCTGTGTGTGTCAGCATCTTTTGCAAAGAGCATAATTCCACTTGTATCTTTATCTAATCGATGAACAATAAAAATCTCTCCATATATTTCTTGGAGAATCTGAGATAAACTTGATAATTGATGATTATATCTATCAGGAATTGTAAGAATTCCTGCATCTTTTTCGAGAACAATTATGAAGTCATCTTCGAATATAATTCTAAACTGTTGTTTGGATTTCATTTTTAATATAAATATTCATTATTTGCTGACTTATAAGTATTAGTCATCAGCATTGCAATGGTTAGCGGTCCTACTCCACCAGGAACAGGTGTGATCATCGATGCTTTGGGATATACTTCATCAAAATCCACATCACCAACAAGCCTATATCCCGATTTCTTTGTTGTATCAACAATTCTATTCACACCTACATCAAAAACAATGACACCTTCTTTAACAAAATCTCCCTTTACAAATTTTGGGGAACCAATTGCCGCAATCAGTAAATCTGCATGTTTAGTATAGTATTCAAGGTCTTTCGTTCCCGTATGGCAAATTGTAACTGTTGCATTTGCAAATTCCTTTTTCTGATAAAGTAAATTTAGCATTGGTTTGCCAACGATATTGCTTCTCCCTATTATGACGGCATTCATTCCACTTGGGTTGATTTTATAAAACTTCATCAATTCGATTATTCCCGCGGGAGTGCAGCTAATAAATCCGGGAAGTCCCGCAACTAATCTACCGACATTCTCCGGATGGAAGCCATCTACGTCTTTGCTCGGTTTGATTTTTAGCAATACCTTTGTCTCGTTAATTTGGTGGGGAAGTGGCAATTGCACAAGGATTCCATTGATTTCGGGATCTTCATTCCATTCGTTAATAATCTGCAAAACCTCGTTTTCTGAAGTTGATGAGGAGAGTTCTTTAACTATTGATTTATATCCAAGTTCCTCGCTAAACTTGATTTTGCCATTTACATAAACCTTAGATGCAGGATTATCTCCGACGAGCATTACTGCAAGACAAGGTGTGATATTCTTATCTCTCTTCAACGCTGCTGTTTTTACTTTCAAATCTTCTTTTATAAACTCAGCAACTATTTTACCTTCAATTAATTTATTATCCATAATATTTTTTCATAATAATGAAATTTTCTAAAATAACAATTTTTAGACAACCCTACTGATTTATTATCTCTTATTTTTCAACGAATTCAATTATTCCCGTTATCGAATGATAAATTTCAAATATAAATTATTCTTTTGATTGAATAATATGACATTTTGATTCTAATCAATAAGGCAAAACAGTAAATATATAATGACTAAAAATTATAACCTAATGAAAATCCGAGTAATATCATATCTGTAATGTTCAAACTGCCCGATAGCAAAATTGGTCCAAAAACTCTTGATACTCCAAGACTAAATTTAAAATGATTATCAGAAACATTAACTTTAGCAACTTGTGGGTTTTGGTCTCCAGGGAAACCCGGCGTTGGTTCTGTATTCGGTGGATCAAGCAATCCTAATTGATATTGAACTTCAACAGGTAAAAGATATGTATATGTACTCTTAATACTTATTGATTCATAAGAAACTCCTGTAAATACTGTTAGTATTTTAGGAATATCTCTGGAAAAATGCAAATTCATATTTAATATATCAGCGTTAGCTTTTAATTTAGCATTTGTCACTCCGACTGTATTATCAAGACTTGTGCCTTGATATACTACTTGCAATGCTGATTCGAAAGGGATCCTATCGAAATATTGAGAAAGACTATGCTTCAATCCAACACCCCAAAATGAGAAATCACCAATAGTCGAACCCAAATTAACTTTTGGAACAAAGCGCAAGAGTAGTTCTGTTCCCCAATATGAACCAATAATCAACTGAGGCACTCCTGCGACTAATGTATTGATATTTCCACCTGATGGCAAAGTAAAGCGTTCGGGAAAACTATTAACAACATTTAAAACAGTGTCTTGCAAACCATATGCTTCAAGAGTGGAATAAAGAGGATGAGAACGAACAAGCGAATCCAATGCAGAATGTCTGATATCAAAATATGTTACTTGATTTCCAAGCGCTGTCGGTGAAGATTCCGGAATAGTTATCATTCCCTTATGATCGCCATATATACCATCATACATTAGATTTAAAAAAAAGTAATGAATCAGTCCTGCTGTATCTATGGAAAGACCATTTTGACCGAATGATACATATCTTCCAATTGAGTTAGGATCATATTGTTCATTTGGCATTGATGGAGTATATGATTTGAATTTATCAGGAACAAATCCAACCATTCCTTCGATACTAAATCGAAAATATGGTTTGCTAACTTCGGAAGGAACATAAGCACTCGAAAAAAAGCCCGTATTAGAAGTCAAATTTACTACTTTTACGACAGGTTGAAGAAAGGGAACTCCATTGGAATAGAAAATATCGCTACTAAATTGGCGTGCTAATTCAACAGTAAATGGATTTGCTTCAGAGTAACTGCTTTGATAATTAATAAATAAAGAGTTAATCATCAAAAAGAATAGTAATGCGGTTTTTTTCATTTATATACGATAATTTTTGATTAATTGCCAAATGGAATGCTTTTGAATTTTCTCGTGAATAATTTCATTCCGATCTTTAAATTGCAGATTGAGATCCAAATTCAATTCTCCAGCGTCGACTCTTCCCTGTGGAGTAAGATTTAAAGTGTATGAACCTGTCCCATCTACCTTTTCAAAATCTACAAAAGTAAGAAAACCGGGTATGACTGATTCTTTTTGCAAAGGAATAAAATGATCGAAGCTGGCGCTTAAAACATATTTGCTCGAATTTGCAGTTACGAGCTGAACTTTTGCACTATCAGTGTAAAAGGATAAACCTTCCACTGCAAATTTAAACGGAATGTTGCGAACTAAATGAGTATCAATTGAATGCGTTGGGATTAAATTTTTTAAAAGGTCGACTGTAAAACCAAGATTATCGTCTGATAATTGAAAATTCCACTGATATTTCCTAATTGGATCGGGAATCCCTTCAATTGGATCGTTTATATAGTTCCGTTTTGCAATTAAATTATCCCCTTGAACTTTTCCAAAATCCCAGTATGGTGAATAAAGGAGTTCAAAGTCTTTTCCGAGAATAACCGATGAAATGTCAAAATCAGGAATATTGAATGGGGGGACTTGATCATCCAGTTGGGAATTATAATAAACTGAATCATTCCCCGACTTAAAAGAGTATTCCAATGAGTCAATAGAAACTCTCAATTTAGTAAATCCATCAACGGGACTACCCGGAGAATAGAAAGTAAAATAATAGGTCATATTTCTTTCGAATTCTCGCTTTGTCGAATCGCTCAGAACCTGCTCATATTTTGTGTTATCAATAAGGATATAATGAAAAGCAAGATTTATAGGATACTTTGGGCGGACAATATATTTAGCATATTGTTTCGATGTGTCCGTATCTTCATCCTGTCCTTTCATATTCGGTTGGCTAAAAGCAAAATTCATGCTTGCTAAAGCAACAATATTGATAAAAAAAAAGAATTTTAATTTCATTTCGCATCAATTAATAAATTATACATACACCAAGAAGCAATTGTCATTCCGTTCCATATTTTATTTGATAGGATCATCTTATTTATTTCTCTTGACGAAAGAAAAAGAATTTCAATTTTTTCTGATGCTTCATTATTCATCTCGCTTTTGAATAGATTTTCTGCAATATAAACAGAGCAAATTTCATTCGTTATTCCTACGCATGGATTAAATTCACCAATTAGTTTTAAATTATCAGTTGCGAACCCTGTTTCTTCTGTTAATTCTGATAATGCTGCAGAAATAGGGGATTGACTTGGTTTAATTCCTCCACCTGGGAATTCAATACTTTCCCTTTCATTTAAATATCTGAATTGCCTAATCATTATGAAACGATCATCATCGATAATTGGAATTATATGGACAGAACAGTGTGAATCAACGAAATAGTAATCTCCAATTTTACCATTTGGAAGAACATATAAATTGTGTCGATAATCCCAATAATCGTTTGTTGAAAGAATTTCTGAAGAAATTGTTTCAAAAGGGTTAGCCATCAATATATTCTAATTGATTGAACATAAAAGAAATTTCAATTTGAGCATTTTCATCTGAATCTGATCCGTGAATAGCATTAATAGCTTTAGATTCGCCATATAATTTTCTAATAGTACCCTCTGCAGCTTCGTTGGGATCAGTCGCACCAAGTAAATTGCGATATGATTGAACGGCATTATCTTTTTCCAGAACCATTGCAACAACGGGTCCGCTTGTAATATATTCGACTAATTCCCTATAGAAAGGTCTTTCATGATGTATAAAATAAAATTTTTCTGCTTGGGATGTAGTTAAACGAAGTAATTTCATTGCTCTAATTTTGAACCCATTATTCAAAATTAAGTCAATTATCTTTCCCGTATAATTTTTTTTTACAGCATCGGGTTTGATCATACCGAATGTTACACTATTCATAAAATCCTTTATTGTTTATTATTTGTCTGTTTTTTAACTTTATTTTTTGAACCAATTGGTCGCCCTCTGTGGGATCTACGTTTGATTTTTGTAGGGGTGTTTTGAGATAATTCTGTAATCTTTTGTTCTTTAACGGCACGGTGGATAGTTATTCCAATTTCAGCAGGATTTTCTACAATATGAATCCCCGCACTTCTCAATGCTTCGATTTTATCTTTTGCAGTGCCTTTGCCTCCTGATACGATTGCTCCTGCATGTCCCATACGTCTGCCTGGTGGTGCTGTAAGTCCTGCAATAAAACCTATCACAGGTTTATGAACATAATTTTTCACATAATCAGCTGCTACTTCTTCTGCATTTCCTCCTATTTCACCAATCATCATAATAGCGTGAGTTTGAGGATCCTCATTGAATAACCTAATTATGTCAATAAATTGACTTCCAATTATTGGGTCGCCACCTATTCCGACGGCAGTTGATTGTCCCATTTTTAAATCTGAGATTTGCTTAACGGCTTCATAAGTCAAAGTTCCACTCCGCGACACAACCCCAATATGGCCTTTTTTATGAATAAATCCAGGCATAATTCCAACCTTGGCTTCATTGGGAGTAATAACGCCAGGGCAATTCGGACCAATCATACGCGATTTTGAAGATTTCAATGCTTCAAAGACTTTAATCATATCGCGGGTGGGGATTCCTTCGGTAATTGTAATTATCAATTCAATCTCTGCCTCGATTGATTCCATTATAGCGTCTGCAGCAAATGCAGGTGGCACAAATATTATGCTTGTATTTGCCTGAGTCTCATTTACGGCTTCTTTAACGCTATTAAAAATAGGAACAGGCCGTATAAACTTATTCTCATCATTACCTGAATAACTATTACCACCTTTTGCGGGAGTTACTCCGGCGACTACATTAGTACCATATTCAAGCATCTGCAAAGTATGGAACGTACCTTCAGATCCCGTAATGCCTTGCACAATAACTTTAGTATTTTTATTAACAAGAATGCTCATTGATTGAACCAAATTTTTTTATAAAATACAAATTTATGAAACTTGATTAAATTATTTAATTATAAAAAAGAATTCTGTTTGGATTTACTCCCGTTTGAAATGATTTTATAGCATTATCAGGATTGCTCAGATCAAAGATTAAGACCTCTCCATTTACTTGAAAATTTTTTGCATTACCAACCCAAATATAATTTCTCAACTTATCGAAACTTAAAGAATACCAAATATTATTGGGCAGAGGATTTTTAATTATTAATTTCATAGAATTATCTACTAAATTGATGATTGCAACTCCGCCATCTCCATTATTTTTTAATTTTGGTGAATTATTATATATTGCAAATAGCGATTTCGCTGAATAATCGAGCGTAATATTATTAAAATTTCCTCGCCAGTGAATTACTTCTTTATTTGATTGCAAATCGAATTCGATAGTCCCACCCAATGAATCTTGTGCTGATGGATAATTATAATATGTAATGAAATATCGATTATTTAAGCTGTCAAGAATTATCTCCACAGGATTGGGTCCGACAATTATTTTATTTTCAATATTTTTTGTGATTGTATTAATAATCCACAAAGTTCCTGCATCGGGATTATTTTTATTTATATCGCCCCATCCAGAATTAACAACATAAATTTTATTTTGAAAATAAAACAATCCTTCGGGTTGAGGACCGACACTGACTTTATTTGTAACTTCCCATCGATTTATATTGAATTCGTTTATTGAATTATCATAAGCGTCCGAAAAATATAATAGCGAATCATTAGCAATGACCATGCGCCGAGGATATCTGAATCCCTCAAATGCATAGTATCTTATAATTTTACCCGTTTTTGCATCTATCAAATAAAGAACTTTCGAAGTGGAAACAAGCACAAATAAGCTATCGCCTTTGAGAATTGCATCATTTGCAATATCGCCTAATTGATTCC
>DIEP01000043.1 GCA_002418685.1 Ignavibacteria bacterium UBA5771 | reverse complement strand
AAAATCTTTGGATTATTAGGACCCAACGGTGCAGGCAAAACTACAACAATTCGGATTATCACAAATATTATCCTACCCGATAGTGGCGAAGTGTATCTATTTGGAAACAAAATGAGCTCTGTCCAGCAAGATTATATCGGTTATCTTCCTGAAGAGCGTGGATTATATAAAAAAAATAAAGTCATCGAGCAATTGGAATACTTTGGTATGCTGAAAGGACTATCCCAAAGAGAAGCAAATACACAAGCAAAATACTGGTTAAATCGAGTAGGCGCTGAGGGATGGGAAAATAAGAAAATTGAAGAGCTTTCCAAAGGTATGGCTCAAAAAGTGCAATTCATTACAACTGTTCTGCATAATCCCAAATTTGTCATTCTTGATGAGCCATTTTCCGGATTTGACCCAATCAATACTGATATAATTAAACATATAATAATGGAACTTAAGGAGCAAGGCACTACTTTTATCCTGTCGACTCATCAAATGTACCAAGTGGAAATGATCTGCGAAGAAATTTTAATGGTAAATATGGGCAAAGTTGTTCTCGAAGGCACTTTGCGAGATATAAAGAAAAATTATGGCAAAAATCACGTGATAATCGAATTTTCGGGTCCGGGGACTTTTGTAAATAATATAGGAAAAGATAAGTTTATTGATATTTCTGAAAATCGAATAGAAATAAAGATTGCAAATTACGATGAAGCTCAAACAATTCTCCGCGAAGCAGCAATGGAAAATGAGATTACAAAGTTCGAGATTATTGAACCTGCTTTGAATGAAATATTTATTGATGTTGTGCAAAAGACAATGGAAGAATATGAAACAGTCAAATAAAACATGGACAATATTTTCTTTTGAATTCTTAACGCGTATAAAATCTAAGGGATTTATAATTTCAACTATTTTAGGACCATTGGTGATGCTGATTATAATAGTAGTCCCGGCATTGGTTGCATCACTTACTATGGGAGAAACAAGTAAATACTTTGCAGTGCTTGATGATACAGGTGATATTGGGAAATTGCTTGTTGCTTCTGATACATCCAAATTCTTTTTAACTAGTAAAAAACCCGCTGAACTCAAAAAGGAAATTTTAAATGGAAAATTAGACGCTTATGTGCATATCCCCGCGAATATATTAGAAACGGGAAAAGTCGAAGTCTATACGCCTGGCGGTGGTGGAATAGGAATATTAGAAACTGTGCAAAGCAAACTCCAAGATATTATTATGGAAAAGAAATTGCAAGCAGCAAATGCAGACAGCTCTTTAATCAATTTTGTAAAGAATGGAATCGATGTTTCAAGTGTAAAAGTTACAGAAGCGGGGACCGAAAAAGACTACACGGAATTTTATTCTATATTTGGTTATATGCTTGGAATTTTGATTTATGGATTAATGTTTGCTTATGGCGGGATTGTGATGAGAGGGGTGATTCAAGAGAAAGCAAACCGAATAGTCGAAATATTGAGTTCCTCGGCAAGACCAATGCAAATTATGATGGGTAAAATCTTTGGGATTGGAGCAGTCGGTTTGTTCCAGATATTGATTTGGGCTGTGATAATAATTATACTTGCTATAGCAGGTGCTTCAATATTACCGATGTTCTTTTCAGGTATGAATTCCCCCGAAATGATAAATGGCGGCGGCGCAAATGCAATGCAAATGCAAGGAAATTTGCCGTTTGATATTCCAGCAATTCCAATTGGCGTTTGGATTGGATTTCTGTTTTTCTTTTTGGTGGGATATTTTATGTATGCTTCGCTATTTGCTGCAATTGGTTCAGCCGTAAATCAAGAAGAAGATGCACAGCAATTGCAAACACCCGTAACATTAGCATTAATAATACCAATTCTTTTTATGCCTGTGATTATGGGGAACCCCGATGGATCGCTGGCAACGATACTTTCGCTTATTCCACCATTTACACCAATACTGATGACAGCGCGCATTGCTGCAACGACTGTGCCGCTATGGCAAATTCTATTATCCATAGCATTAACGCTTGCAACCTTGTTCCTTGTGATTTGGATTGCTGCCAAAATTTATCGAATTGGGATATTGATGTATGGCAAAAAGCCATCATTTAAAGACTTAATTAAATGGCTAAGATTATCCGAATAATCTTAAGCTATAAATTATTATCATTTGATGGTAGCACTCTGTTCATCCAATTCAAATAAGAAAGCGAAACGCTTGAGGCAGGAATTGCTATAATCTCAGGTATTTCGTATTCGTGCAATTGTTGTATTCGATTTTCTAAATCATTAAGTTTTTCTGCCGTAGTTTTAATAATCATCATATATTCGTTGTTCTCAATAAGTTTTTCTTCCCAGTTATAGAAGGATGTAACGTTAGGTACAACTGAACAGCAAGCAGCTAATTGTTCCGAAATGATGTTGCGAGCCATCATTGAAGCATTTTCGTAGTGATTGGTGGTTACGAAAACTATTTGCAGATCTTGATTTTTTTCCATAATTTTGTTTTTTATTTTTTTAAAAATTCTAAATTAATCAAAATGATTGATTTACTGATATTTCATATAAATATTATTGTTGCTATATACGCATTTACAAAAAATTGGCAAAAAGGTTCTACTAAGGACGGTGTTATGGCTATACTTTTGATTGGGCTGATTTTTACTATAGGTTGGGCTTTAACTGCTTCTTTTGCTTATGCAATTTGGCCCAAGAAATGGAATACGTTATATTTTACACATGACACATTATCGCTTGTTTTACTCTTTATCCCTGAAATATTTTTCTTTTATCATTTCTTTTTTAATGATAAATCCAAAAATTCACCTAATCCCGATAATAATCTTTAATTTTTTCAACAATCTCCTCCATTTTCATTCCTCGCGAGCCTTTAATTAAAATGGCTGATTGAAGTTTGATTTCAGATATTACGTTTTGTAATAAATCTATTTTATTATCGAAATGATTGATCTTTGGATTACTGAATTGTGCAGTTGCTTGCTTGAATTCATTTCCAAACAGAAAAATACTATCAGCAATTTCAGTAGCTTGCTTAAGAATTTCAATATGCTCAGAAATAGAGGCATCACCAAGTTCGAGCATATCGCCAAGTATAGCAATTTTTTTGCTTGCGAATTGGCACTTTTGCAAAGTTTTAAGAGCCAAACTCATTGAATCGGGATTTGCATTGTATGTGTCATTCAATATTAGCACATCATTTACTTTTTCCACAAGCATACGCCCATAACCTGCGGAACTATCAGAAGTATAATGTTCAAGTGCATCTTGAATATCATCAACAGGAACTTTATAATGCAAGCCAACGCTTGCTGCGGCAATTGCATTATAAGCGAAATTCAAACCCTGACTTTGCAATTTTGCTGTGAAATTAATCTCATCATTATAAAAATTCATAATCGGGTGCAATTCAGTGTCGAAGTCAATTTTTGCATTTAAATTAGATTTGAATTCGTCAAGACTTGCATAAGTGAATTTGCTATCAAGAATCCAGAAGTAATTGCGTAATCTTTCGTCATCATTATTCAAAAAAGCCAACCCCTCCATTTTCTTTAAATATCCTAAAAGAGTAGTTTCTTCCAATTCAACACCATCAATATCGATAAATCCTTCAAGATGTTCTTTCCCAATATTTGTAATAATCCCTGCTGTGGGTGATATCATTTCAGAAAGTATGAGGATTTCGCCCGGATAATTCGTTCCAATTTCTATAATAGCAAACTCGATATCATCATTTAATTGCAATAACATTTGAGGAACGCCGATTTGATTATTGAAATTCTTGTGGGTTTTGAGTATTTTAAATTTCTTTGAAAGAATTGCTGAAATCATTTCCTTCGTGGTTGTCTTGCCATTCGAACCTGCAACAGCAAGGATATTGCAATCGTAACGGAATCGATGGAAACGAGCGAGTTTATGGAAAGCTTTCAAGGTATCGCTGACCACTATCAAAGGCATATACTTGGCAATTGCTAAATTATTTTCATACCAGTCTTTATTCACAATGGCAAGAGTCGCACCATTTTCAAGAGTTTCTTGGATTTTGGAATGAGCATCAAAATTCTCTCCAACCAAAGCAATGAAAAGATTGTCCTTTTCAATTTCCCGTGAATCAATGGATACTCCAATTGTTTCGATATCAGTCTCTATATTTTTCAGAGCGTCATTACCAAATATTGCAGCTAATTCTATTTCTGTAAATTTTGCTTTATTTTTTAGCATATTAATTATTTTTGGAGTATTAGTGATTGTAAAACACGTGCGATTTGATGAATATCTTTATCTTTCAAAAAATTATTGAATTCGATGACTTTATTTTTATATGCTTTATTAGAATTTGCCATTGCTAAATTATTTGAGCGAAGCAGCACTAATGCCTTATTTGAAAGCCGATTCTTTTCCTCTTCGGAATTAATATATTTATTAAATTGAATAGGCGAGTTGCTGTCAGTGCTATATTTCATAATACTTTTTATATAAAAAATTATGATTAAATCAGATAAGTATAACCATAAAGTCCCGACCTATAAATAGCAAGGAATTGCTTGCCTTCCTCGGGTGAAATTTTTCCTGATTTCACAGCTTGCGAGACCCAGGTTTCCATATCTTTAACAAGTTTGCGAGGGTTATATTGGACATACTCAAGCACATCAGCAACTTCTTCGCCATCAATAATTTGCTGTATTTCATAGCCATTATCAGTTAATACAATATGAGCAGCATTAGTATCACCAAATAAATTGTGCAAATCCCCAAGAATTTCTTGATATGCCCCAATCAAAAACACACCCATAAAAAGTGGCTTATCTTCGGTAAAATCAGGAAGAGGCAAAAACTGATGGAAATTGCCTTGCCAAATAAAATTATCAATCTTACCATCACTATCGCAAGTAATATCTTGCAATGTGGCATTTCGCTTGGGTTGTTCTGTTAATCGATGAATTGGAGCAATCGGGAAAATTTGATCAATTGCCCAGCTATCAGGCAATGATTGGAAAAGTGAAAAATTGCAGAAATATTTATCTGCAAGCATTTTCGGAAGCTGCTTGAATTCGTCAGGAATATGCTTCAAATTCTCGGCAAGCGAATTGATTTCTCGTGCAACTGTCCAAAAAAGACTTTCGATTAAAGCACGATTTTTTAAATTGAGCAAACCAAGACCAAATAATTCTACGGTTTCTTCTCTAATTTGTTGAGCGTCATGCCAACTTTCTAGCATATTTGCAGGTGTAAGATTATTCAAAATTTGATAAAGCTCCTGCACATGCTCATGTTCATCTTCCGTAATTTTATAATTTTCATTCCAAGTAAGCAAACTTGTTTTTTCAAGCACATCAAACACAAGCACAGAATGATGGGCTGTTAATGCTCTGCCCGATTCAGTAATTAAATTTGGATGGGGAATATTATTTTTATCCGCAACTTCTTGCAAGGAAAATATCGCATCATTCAAGTATTCCTGCACCGAATAATTAATGCTGCTCGGATTAGAAGAGCGTGAACCATCATAATCCACTCCCAAGCCACCTCCAATATCCACAAATTGAATATTGCAACCTTCTTTTACAAGTTCAACAAAATATTGAGATGCTTCTTGAATTGCATTTTTAATTTTTCGAATATTTGTAACTTGGCTTCCAATATGGAAATGCACTAAGTTGATGCTATCGAGTATATGATTTTTTCTTGCAAATTCGATTGCCTGAATTAACTCAACCGATGTTAGCCCAAATTTGCTTTGATCTCCACCCGATTCCTCCCATTTACCACTGCCCGTGCTTGCTAATTTAACTCTTACTCCGATTGAAGGCGTAATATTGTATTTTTTTGCAATTTTTGTTATTAATTTCAATTCGTTAAACTTTTCGACGACGATAATAACATTTTTGCCTGTTTTTTTAGCAAGCAAAGCAAGTTCAACGTATACTTCATCTTTATATCCATTGCATATTATCAATGCGTTTGGATTGCTCGACAAAGCAAGAATAGCTTGCAATTCAGGTTTGGAACCCGCTTCCAATCCAATATTGAATTTTGTGCCATAGCGCAGGATTTCTTCCACAACAGGTCGAGACTGATTAACTTTGATTGGATAGATCGCATAGTATTTGCCCTTGAAATCGTATTCACTTGCAGATTTCTCGAAACTTTTCATTAGCATTTCAATTCGATCATCCAAAATATCAGGGAAACGCAATAGCACAGGCATTTCCACATCTTTAAGCATCAGTTCGTCAATGATTTCCTTCAAATCAATACGCCTTCCATTTTGGCGTGGAGCAACAAAAATATTGCCCTTCTCATTTATTCCAAAGTAGCCATTACCCCAACCTGTAATATTATATAGCTCATTGGCATCATCAATAGACCATTTTCTCATTTAAATAAGTTATAAAATAAATTAAAAGTTTAAAAATGCAAATTTAATTAATTAATAGGTTGTTAATACGTTTTTTTCCTTAATTTTGTGTAAATTAAATTATATTTATTATGGCAAATAGAGGTTATAACAAAGTAGTGTTAGTCGGCAATCTGGGCAAGGACCCCGAAATGCGTGTAACACCAGCGGGGCATAGAGTTTGCTCATTTTCCTTGGCAACAGGAGATAACTACAAAGATCAGACGGGTAAGTTGATTGAAAGAACTGATTGGCATACGATTACAATCTGGGGGAATCTTGCAGAAACCGCTTCGAAATATCTCAAAAAGGGTGACAAAGTGCTTATTGAAGGTAGTCTTCGTCCCCGTGATTATGAGAAAGATGGTGTAAAGCACTATACTTATGATATTGTTGCTTTTAATATGCTAATGCTTTCTCCACGCGGAGCTCACGAGAATGCACCTGTAAATAATGGCGACGATATGCTGAATGAAGATTATGACGAACCATCGGGAGATGACGAAGAGGATTTGCCCTTTTGATTTCTTCGATAAATAAATATCTGCTTCTTTTCGATATTGATGGCACACTTATGCGCCTGAGTGCGGGAGTGGCAGCTCCAATTTTTGGGAGAGCAATTAGGCAAGTGCTTTCGAAAGATATTGAACTTCACTCAGCAATAAGTTTTGCAGGACGGACTGATTGCGGTATTTTGATGGAAATACTTGCTCATAATAATCATTCCATGCCTCTCCCGAAAGAGAAATTCATCGAAATTTACGATTTGATTTATCAAGATTTTAAAAATCTTCTATCTTCTGATACAATTCAAATTTTGCCCGGCGTTCGAGAATTGCTGGATTTATTGAGCAATGATGAGAGATTTGTCCTTGGTATCTTAACGGGCAATTTCGAGAATAATGCCAAGCTTAAACTTGAATTTTTCAATTTGCAGCATTATTTTCAATTTGGGGTTTATGGCGACTTCACTCCTGATAGAATAGATTTGCCAGTGCAAGCTTTACGGATTGCGAACGATTTATTCGATAATTACAAATTTTCCGTCTCTCAGTGCCTTGTGCTTGGTGATACAGGAAATGATATTGAATCTGCAAAGAGTGCAGGGATGCACTCGCTAGCTGTGTCAACAGGGGTATTAAGCGAAGAGCAACTTGCTCAATTTTCTCCCGATTTGCTTTTCGAGAATTTTTCAGATTATCAAAATGTTTACAATGTTATTCTTAAATTATTTAATGAAAAATGAGAAAAAATGGAATAATAATTGCGATCGACGGACCTGCGGGTTCAGGGAAATCCACCACCGCCAGACTTGTTGCAAAACAATTAAATTATATATACATTGATACTGGTGCAATGTATCGTGCTGTGACGCTCTTCTGGTTGCAGTCGGGAAAGGAGTTATCCGAGCAAGCATTGGATGAATTGCTTCCCGAAATTCAAATATCATTGCAGCAGGGACAGGAAGGGCAGATTGTGCTTCTGAATGATGTTGATATTACTAACAAGATTAGAACGCCTGAAATAAATAAATACGTCAGTCCAATTAGTGCAATGAAAAAAGTGCGTGAAAAAATGGTTGCCGAGCAAAGGCGTATCGGCAAAGACGGTGGAGTTGTGATGGACGGGCGAGATATTGGATCAGTTGTTTTCCCCGACGCAGAATTGAAAATTTTTCTCATTGCATCCATTGAAGAAAGGGCAAAGAGAAGATTAATAGAATTAAATAATCAGGGAGTGCAAACAAATTACGATGAAATATATCAATCCATAGCAAGACGCGATGAATACGATAGCTCCCGTGAAATAAGCCCCTTGAAGAAAGCAGATGACGCCATCGAACTTGACACAACGAATTTAACAATCATCGAGCAGTGCGAATTTGTCCTTCGCCTTGCGAGGGCAATAAGTAAAAAGGGGGATAAGTAATATACTTCAAAAGTTCAATTTTATCATTTTGAAAGACAATCCCACTAGTTCTTCTTCGAATATAAGGATGAATTTGTTCTTATACGCTTTAAGAAATGATTCTTTATTTTTATTAACCACAATCAAGAATTTTCGCTAAATCTTTTTTTTCATATCATCCTGCTTTTAATAATAAAGCAAGTATACAAAATAATTTATCAAAAATTTTCCTATTTTTATGAATGATCAATTGAATATTTCTCTTCGCAAATACATAGAAATTACCCGCCGCAATCAATCTATGAATGCGACCTATTCTCTTTTATCTCTTCTTTGGAGAAATTTCTCAACTTTCATTTATTAATAAAGTCTAAGAGTTGATTTGCCAACTCTTTATCAAGATCTTTGAGAATATTATATTCTTTCATTGCGGAGATTTTATCCCATGAAAGTAAATAAGCTTTGCCAAGTTCGTAATGCACCTCTGGGTCATCAGGCTTTAACCGTAAGACCTCCTTATATGCGTCTATCGCTTTATTAGGGCGTTTTAGAGCGTTATAAAACAAACCAAGACCGAAATATGCATCAGCAAACTTAGGATTTATGGAGGCTGCCTTCTGAAATTCAACTATTCCGTCTTCAAAGCGATGCAATCTGCCATAAACTAAGCCAAGATTGAAGTGAGCTACTTCAGATTCGGGTTTAATGCGGATACACTGCTTAAAAGTTTCAATTGCTACATCTAACCGTCCAAGTCTAGAATAAGACCCTGCAAGACCATTGTATGCTTCAGCATAGTCGGGTTTACTTAATATTGCTTTCTTGTAGGCATCAATTGCTTCTGTGTAATGAGCAAGATTGTCATAAGTTAAGCCAAGTTGATAATATGCTTGGGCATCATTTGGTTTTATGTTGATAGCTTGTTTATAAGCATCTATTGATTCTGGGAATAAACCCATTTTGTTATATGCAAATCCAAGGTTGTAGTATGCTATAACATAATTAGGGTCTATACTAATTGAATTCTTGTAAGCATCAATTGCTTCTGGGTAGCGACTAAGATTTAAATAAGAAATACCAAGAAAATTGCAGGCTTCTGCATCTTTAGGATTGATGCGAAGAACTTGCTTATCAGCATCTATTGCTCCAATAAGCACCTCCCGATTNNAACTTGCTTATAAGCATCTATTGCTTCAACATAGCAACCAATTTTGTCATAAGCATTTCCAAGATTGAAATAAGCATCACCATAATCAGGATTGATGCGAACTGCTTGTTTATAAGCTTCAATTGCATTTTCGTTGCTGTCAAGCCTACCATTGCAATAACCGATTTTAAAATATGCGTTCGGATAGTCAGGGTCTTTCTCAATTACCTTCTTAAAATAATATAGAGCATTCTTGAAGTCATT
>DIEP01000087.1 GCA_002418685.1 Ignavibacteria bacterium UBA5771 | reverse complement strand
GGCCTGATATTTGGCCAGATTACAAACCAAACAAATAAAAGGAGGAAAAAATGAAGAAAACAATTCTCTTAATAATTGCAATATTTGCAGCAACCACTTTTACTACTTATTCGCAGCAAGTGCTTCCTCCTTCAAGTTTACCCGATCAAGAACTAACTAAAAAGGAAGCTACAGCAAGAATAATCGATTTCCAATCTCGTATCGAAAATCTTCAGAAAGATATGAATGCTGTTGATGAACAATTAAGGCAAGCAAAAGCTGATCTCGATCAATTAAATGCGGATTTTTCAAACTGTCGCAAAGAGATCCTTACTATTCTTGGTGTAACACAAGCAGATATTGATGCATACAGGCAAACTCTCGGAACCCTCGAAGGAAAAGTGAGACAGCTCAAATCACTTTCAAATGACCAATTAATAGCACGTCAAGATGAAGTGAAAGCAGCAGAAAATGAACTGAATCAATTGCGTTCTAACAAAATCTCTGTTATCCCCGAATTTTATGATAAGATTATCGCTGTTGCACGTGATATTCGTGGTCTTTATCGTGAAAAGAAAATTTCCACATACACTGTTGGAACATGGGCAGAAAATCGTGATTGCTTATGGAACATTGCGGGTAATATGGAAATATATGCTGATCCATTCCTCTGGCCAAAAATATGGCAAGCTAATACCGACAAAATCAAGAATCCTGATATTATCCATCCAGGACAGGTTCTAACAATCCCTGATAAAGCTCAGTTAACAACAGATGAGCAAAAGGCTGAACGTCGTTATTGGAGAAACAAGCGAGCACAAATGGAAGCACAAAGTGCAGATACGCAAACAACTCCACCCGCACAACAAAATCAACAAATTCAGCCTGGAGCAAAAGGCGAATAATGTTATTCAAATTGAATTTCATTCAAAACCTCACTTCCATTGTCTTAATAATGTGAGTGAGGTTTTAATTTTATTTTAAAAATATTTTATGGATAATATAGATAAGAAAATAAATCTTGAAGATATCGATTTAAAAGCTCTTTTGGGATTCAATGATGAAAATCTCGACATTCTGGAAAATCATTTCAATAGCAATCTAAATGTCCGAGGAAATTTAATGACAATCAGCGGTCCTGCTGACGAAATTCCAATAATCGAGAAAGTAATAAATGAACTTGTATATATACTAAAGAAAAACAGGATTCTTACGACTCAGGATGTTACTTCAGTAATTCGCTTGCTTGAAGTTAATAACGACTCAGAAACGCAAGATAAAAGCCCTGTGATAAAAAATAGCGATATAGTCCTGCATTCTGCAAAAGGAATAATTCGCGCCAAAACTCCCAATCAATTCGAATATTATCGCAGAGTGCAAGAAAACGACATAGTATTCGCGATCGGACCAGCAGGGACAGGTAAAACATACCTCGCTGTGGCAATGGCTATCGCTTCTTTGCGACGCAATGAGGTATCTAAGATAGTAATTTCACGCCCCGCTGTTGAGGCAGGAGAATCACTTGGATTTTTACCAGGGGATTTGAAAGAAAAAATCGATCCCTATCTCAAACCACTTACTGATGCTTTATCTGAGATGCTCACTCCCGAAAAATACCATACAATGCTAGATAAAGAAATAATTGAAGTCACCCCGCTTGCATATATGAGAGGAAGAACATTGAATTATTCATTCATAATCCTTGATGAAGCACAGAACGCAACGATTACGCAGATGAAAATGTTCCTAACACGTCTGGGCGTCCATTCCAAGGCTATCATTACAGGCGATATAACACAAATTGATTTACCCGATAATTCCAAATCAGGATTAGTGAATGCAAATCATATTTTGCAGAATATTGATGGTATAGAATTTGTGTATTTTAACGAAAAAGATGTAGTTCGTCATAAACTTGTGGCTGATATAATTAAAGCGTATGAACAGAACGGAAATAAATCTGATATTAATTGAAAATTATTCTTTAATTTGCATTTGTGTTAACATTATTTAAAATAGGATTCCTCGAATTTACATTAGTGGATTTGATTGATGTTATGCTCGTCACTCTAATCATTGGCAGTATTTATTATGCTTTCAAGAACACAATTGCGATCCAAATTCTTTTCGGATTAATCACTTTAATCTTTTTCTCTTTTATAACAGAAGCGGTTAACTTACGGACTGTAACTTGGATATTAAGAACAATTTTAAATATTTGGTTGATTGGGTTTATTGTTTTATTCCAACCCGAAATAAGAAAAGCAATTATAATATTCACTCGCAGCCCAATATTTCGAGTGTTCTTGAAACCACAAATATCTCAGACATTGGATGAAATTGTGGATGCTGCAAGAGAATTAGTCAGCAAGCGAATTGGTGCATTAATAGTATTTCCAAAAACTCAAAATGTGCAGATGACAATAGACACTGGCATCCCATTACAAGCAAGTGTATCTAAAGAATTAGTCCTTTCAATTTTTAACACAAGATCACCACTGCATGATGGTGCTATAATCTTAGACGGTCAAACAATTGTTGCAGCACGATGTATTTTACCGTTATCAAGTGTGTCTAAGTGGGAAACTAGAAACTTAGGAACACGACATCGTGCAGGGCTCGGGCTATCAGAACAAGTAGATGCTATTGTTTTGATAATTTCAGAAGAAACAGGAAGCATATCAATTGCCTATCGTGGGGCATTGAAATTAAATATCCCTATTGAAGACCTACAAAATAACTTACTGCAATTATTATCAGAATAGATTTGACTATTATTTTTCTATTTTACTCGCTCAAGGTATTGACCAGAAACGGGATCGACCTTGATTGTGTCATTTTCTTCGATAAACAATGGCACTTGGATAGAAGCACCCGTCTCAAGGACAGCCGATTTCAAAACATTTGTAGCAGTATCTCCGCGCAAACCCGGTTCAGTGGAGACCACTTTAAGGCTGACAGATGAAGGTAACTCAACTTGTAAAACTATACCATCATTTATTGAAAGCATTGCTTCGAGTCCTTCTTTTAGGAAGTCTGCACTTTTCCCGACAATTTCTTGATCAACAAGGATTTGCTCATAGCTGTTTGGATCCATAAAGACAAAATGATTGCCATCTCGATATAAAAATTGAAAATTACTTTTTTCTACCCGAACAAATTCAATACTTTCACCTGATCGAAAACGATTTTCAATCAGCCGACCCGACTTCATATTTCTCATTTTCACCTGATAAAAAGCACGTAAATTGCCAGGTGTGCGATGTTCGGATTCCAAAACTATACATAAATCACCATTATATCTAATCACTGCTCCAGGTCTTAAATCAGATGTTGTTCCCATAATTATTTGAATTTATTTAATAAAGGTTACAAAATTACGAATTTTTCAGAAAATTTCAAGAAAGAAATGAAAATTAACATCATATATAACATATATGAATTTCTTCCATTTTGATGAAAAAAATAAGAAATATTCTAGCAGAATTTTTTGAAAATTTTTAACCCCTTATTTATAGATTGAAAGTTTTTCGACAAATTTATTTTTATTATCAGAATAAACAAGAAAATACATGCCTGATTGCAGATTGGCAATATCCACAGAATAAGAATATACCCCGCTATCAACATTTTGATTTATTAATTCAAGGACTTTCTCACCCATAATATTAAATATAGAAATATTTAAATTCGATTTTTCTCCCACACCAAATTTCAATGTGAATGAACCATCTGTTGGATTTGGAACGGGTGGTTCAATAAATGGTATATTAGATATTAATTCAATCAAAATCAAGCTATCCATACAAACGGGTAGAATATCAATTTGTGACAAATTAAATTCTCTAACTTGGCAGCCATAATCAATTGCAACTTTAATATCAGTATTATTGTCGATATTTAGCATACTTTGGAATTTTAATTTGACAATTTCACCATTAAATGGAGTTGGAATTGTACCATTTCCATCATAAGTGTCATAATTCAAATCAGGATGTCGTGTGAAAACCCAATTCCAATCATTTAAACTTGTGGAAGGATTATCAGGTTTAAGTTGAATTACTTGACCATTATAAGAAATATTAAATTTAATATGAGATATATCTTGATTCAAAGAAGGAATATTGGCTATGATTGAAAAGTCTTTTTCAGTTCCTGGTAATAATGAGTATTTTTCTTCTTTGCCCAAAAGAGTGATTTCTTCACCGTAGCCAATTAGTCTGATTGAAATCGGTATATTGAAACTATTAGGAACAATTATTGTAGCTGTATGCTCGCCCGTATGGGAAGGTATAAACTGCAATTGAATATATGCACTATCTAAACTATTAATAATTAAATCAAGATTATCCAGCAGTTTGAAATCATTTTGATCAGTTCCACTAATCTGAGCTTTTGAAAGATAAAGGACCAGTGCAGAATCGGAACTAATATTGTTTATTGGGAATTGAGCATTATTTTCGAGACAAAGAAGTGATGAACCAAAATCAACCGAGGGAGGATTTTCCAAGTCGATAGCAGTGCAATGTATCGTAAAGCGTGTCTCTTTCCAAAAATCAGGAAAATTTCCATCATAATCATCTGCAAGAATTACAACTGAACCCAACGAAGGGTCAGTAGAAATTGGTGTGAAATTAATATCAAAAATTTGTTCTGTTTGAGGAGGAATCACAACTCCTTGAGGATCAGATCCCGAAACCCAAGTATAAACATTATTTTGAGATGTTACAAAAATTCTACCTATAGTCAGATTTGAATAATTTTGTGTATTTTTAATTGTTAAGGATGCAGTAGTTGTCTCATAAGGTGTAATAACTGTTCCACAATCCCAAGTATAACTATATTGTGGATAAAAGCCATGACCTTTTAAATCCACACGAAGTTCGTTCGAACCATCCTTTGAACCGACAGTTAAGAGCAAAGCATTAGTATATTGAATTTCATCGGTTGGCAAAAATGAGATTTGAAAAAAAGTTGTATCGTATGCTTGTAGTAAAATAGGCAAATTCATTGCTTGAGGAAATGAAAATTCATTATTAGTCACAGGGGACTCAAAACGAATTGCAGAAATTTGATAATCAACTTTTGTTGGATTATAGATTTTGATAGTTGTGTCATAAGATTTGTTAATTCGCCGTACTTTCCAATCAATTTCTTCAGGAGGTAAAGGTTGGTAGGAGATTCCCTTTCCAACTAAATAAATAACATGATCACCACAAGGAGTATTCATACGCAGAACAATGCGGGCTGTCCTGATGCCTATAGATATTGGTCTGAAAATAATTTCAATATCATAACTTGACTTTTTACCAATAGTATCATTTGCAATTTTATTTATAGTAAAATCAATACCGTTCGCGCCTTGTATTATAGGATCAATTACTATATCAATATTATTAAGATTTTTTATCAAAGAATCAACTCTTATTTTGATCTGATCTCCAACTACCACACTTCCACAATCAATTGAATCAACTATTTCAGTTTTGCACTCACCAACTCCCTTTAGATTGGTTGTTGCATACTCATAGCAATCTCCATAAACTATTAATTGCGCAGAATTATCCCCCTGAAGCAAGGTACTAAATGTTACTTGAATGTTAGTCGATTCGCCCGGAAGTAGAGTTTTACCTATTATTGAGCTATCAACTTGGAAATATTGGTCCAATGGAGGATTAGCAATAATCCTGAATCCTGTAATTTTTGCAGGGATTTTAGAATTATTTTGCAATGCTGCTGGAAAATTTGATATGCAAGTATCACCCAAAAGGCATTTTTGAACATCAAGCGTTGGTGAAATAAATACATAGCTTGGGTAATAAACATTAAAAGGTTCTGAAATGCCAAAAGCATTAGTACCAAGCCCATACTTTGTAATTGAGTAATCATAATAACCTTGACTTTTTACTGTAAATCTGCCATAATCATTATAATTTAGAAAATTATGAATCTCGTATTTATAATTATATTTATCCATTACAGAAGTTTTCGTGGTAATTGTCCCACCAAGAGCAAAGCTTGTAGCAAGAAGGTTCACAGACATTGTTATTCTAAAATTTCTTGGGGTCTGAGTATTCGTAAATGTGAAATTACTTGGAAGCATCTTCATATAACCTGTATATTGACCGACGATAGTTATAGTATTACCTACAATTGTTATACTTCTACCATAAACTTTGAAATCAGAATAATTGTTATTTGCACCAAATGTATATACACCAAGAATCTCTCCATCGGGTGAGTATTTAGCAACAAATAGATAAGGAGTGGAAAAGATTTCCATTATAGAATGGAGACCACCAAAAGTTGCATCACTATGACAAGTACCGACATAGTATGCATTTCCGGCAGCATCTGTTGCAACTGAGAAAGATGAATCGCCTAATACTCCCCCATCACTTTTAATCCAAATCAAATTTCCATCAGTGTCATATTTAGCAAGAAAGGCATCGGTTGCACCTTTTGAGACTATAAATTGATCCGAAGCATAAGCAACATCATTAAAATATCCTGCTACATAAATTGAGTAATTATCAGGAGTAATTGCAATGGAACTTGCATTATCAAAATATTTTCCACCTCCGCTGGCTGCCCAAATATAAGTTGGTAATGGAGAGATTTCTGCTTTAACTGTTAAATTCTCCCCAACTGCGGGAGGAAACCACGGGTAGCTGTTATTTTTGACATTTTTCTTAATAGTATTCCAACTACTTCCATCATCTGATGAAAAAGATAAATCAACTGCTGTTGGTGAATCGACTCCGCTCCAATTAATATTAACAGTATCACAAACAGAAAATATTTCGTCTTTTATAGGATTATCAACGAATATTTCAGGAATTCCGCCAATCAAAGGAATAATTGTTGGGCATGGAAGGCTTGAAATCAAAAGATTTGCTTTTCGGAAAGTTTTAATACTTGCAGGAGTAAATCGAACTTTAATTTTCCATATTCCATCTTTAACAACATTAATAGGATACTTTGGAGCCACACCTTCTCCAAATCCATAATCAATAATACTGAAATAGGTCGAAGGTGTAATAGACATTGACTGAATAGATGTATTAGAATTCTTTGGTGTTAAACTCATTTCGACATCATAATAACTTCCAATATCAGGGTTTTTAAATAAATAAGTATCTTGATCGGACTGAATTCTTGCAACACCATATTCAGGAACAATATAAGTCCTGTCAAATGCTGTACTATAAGGCTTATATCGTATTTTAGCTACTTTAAGTCTATCGATATCATCACATATCAAAGTACTCTCCCAAGTCAATGAACACAAGAGTTCATTGTTGATCTTATTTGCAATTAACTTATAAATTTGCGTTAATCCATCGACACTTGCGACTACATAATCGTCTCCGTTAGTATTTTGTGCAATATAAGAAAGTTCATTATTCATATTCGCTTGGAATGTTATAGCAAAGAATTGGATGTTATTATTGCGACATGATGATAAAATCGGATCTACTTTTACTATGGGGTCATTTTGATCATTATGAACCCCATCAGTTAGAAAAACAATAATTCGCTGGTATCCAAAAGGTTGTATTACTAATGAATCAATTGCAGAGGCTTTAGGTCCAAAGAAAGGCACATTAAAATTTGTTTTTCCAAAAGGGGATACTTTATAGAGAGAATCAATAATTTCTTGTTTATTGCTTGTAAAATCGCATTTCCAAAATGATTCACCACCAAATGTTTCAAGTGCAATTTCGGATCCATTGTTTAAATTTAAACTATTAATAAAGTTTTTGGCTCCTTCCATTACCCACTGCCAACGCATAACTCCATCAACAACTTCATTCATTGATGTGCTTTGATCCAAGATTAATATGATTTTGTATGGGCTTTTATTGCAATTAACTTGATAAGTACTACTTGGAATTAAACTTCCATTTTCATATACCTCAAAATCACTTGGTTTTATATTCGAAGATGAACCACCACTTTGATCAGTCGCAACAAAATTTGTAGCAACTCGAGGAAATTGCGATGCATCTACTTGGCTCATTGTAATTGTTTGTGAGACAACATATATAGGGAAAAGAATAATCTCAATTAATAATAGTATATACACATTTTTCATAGTGTTCATCTCAGATTTATAATATATAGACTTTTAAATATAAATTTTCTTATATGAAGAAAATAATAATTTAAAATTACAAAATTATTTGGAATTAAATATGATTAAAGTTTTGTTGGATGTGTTTATAATCGATTCAGCTAAAAGTGGGAAAGTTGCTTGCTCGGGAATATGCCCATATGGGAAATTAGCGATTATAGGGATGCCAAGAGGTTTAAGGATCTGCTCGAATACTTCAAGAATTGTATAACTATAATTGGGATAAAAGGGTTTTCTTCTTTTAATATTTGAAAAATATCCAAGCACAATTCCTTGCAAGTGGTCAAATTTACCTGCGAGCTTCAGCTGTGTCAGCATTCTATCTATTTCATAAGGTTCGACATTGATATCTTCAAGCATTAAAATACAATTATCAGTCATAATTTCATAAGGTGTTCCCAACGATACAGCACACATTGTCAAATTTCCACCAATCAGCCTTCCTTTGGCTTCTCCTTCATTGATTATGATTGCATCTTGCTTTGAAACTTTATAACTTTCTCCTTGATTTTCAAATAAAGCTTTCTTAAAAAACTGCTTTGTATAATCTGTAAATGAAGAAATACCTACAGGTCCATGATATGTTGCTAAATGGTTGATTTTAGATATTGAGTTAAGAATAAATGTGAAATCACTGAAACCCAAAAATATTTTAGGATATCGGTCTATTCCCTGAAAATCAATTTTATCAACAATTCTCATTGCTCCATACCCACCACGTGAAGCAATAATGCCACGAACATCTTCTCGGTTTATATATGCGTTGAATTCATCAAGACGTTCGTTATCAGATGCTGCCAAATACCTATAGCTATTAGTCTGATTTGAAATACTCTTACCAATTTCAACTTTTAAGTTTAGAGACTTCAAGAAATTAACTGTTTTTGTGATTTCCCAGCTATTGGTAGGACTTGATGGAGAAACTATCGCAATAATATCATTTGCTTTTAGTTTTTGAGGAAATATGACATTGGCAACTTGAGGAATTGCTTCAATTGCTGGCGGGATAAGGCTTACATCAGATTCGTGTGTCTTATCATTAACCTGAGCCAAC
>DIEP01000157.1 GCA_002418685.1 Ignavibacteria bacterium UBA5771 | reverse complement strand
TAAATCAAATTGAAGAAACAAATCTATTTCTCAAAGAAAACAATCAAAATCTCCGGAACCAAATGTATAATATCGAAAGAACCTACCTTGAAAAAATTGCCGAAATTGATAACCAAGTTTATCAAGCAAAATTGCAGTATGCAAAAAAAGATAGAATTTATCCATCTTTTCTGCTCACTGCTTCCCCCATCGTTGAACAGTTCTTTTTTGGAAATGACCAAGTAAAAACACCCCTTTCTCCCGGTGCAATGGTGAATTTGAGCGTCCTTAAATTATGGGATAACACATCTATCATTTCACTTTGGGGACAGTATCAATATCTTTCACCTCAAGCAAATTATTCTTTATACTATGATTATAATCAAATCACATTTAACTACAATCTGTGGAGTTTTGGGTTAGATTTTGAATTGAATCTATCTAAATTATTTGAAATTGATGATTTTGATTGGGCTTTGAAATTGGGAGGTGGCTATTTAATTCAAAATTCAAGTAATTTTAATGAAGGCACTTTGAATGCAGATGTGATAAAACTTCAGCTTGATTTTTTCAATTTCAGCAAAACATTGCCACTTGGAATAGTTGTCGGGGCTACTTTTAACAAATATCTTGATCCATTAACTATCGGTTCCGTCAATTTAGGTACGCCTTGGGTTCCGGCGATTTTTGCAGGTTTGAAATTTGATATTGTTCGAGTTTATTAAAAGGAGATAAAATGAAAAGATTATTTTTGGGAATTGCAGTTATTTGTTTTGGATTTTTAAATTTATCAGCAGATAATATTTCAGATGCCAGCAGGTATTTGAAGCTTTCTAATACATATATTCAAAATGAAAATTTTGAGAAAGCAAATGAATATTTAAATAAAGCAAGGGAATTGCTCGGCACAAACACTTCATGGGAAGGACAATATTGGAATGCAGTAATAGATGAAACTTATGGGAATTATTACCTGAAACTCAATAATACCGAAATGTCGAAATTTTCATTTAATCAAGCATTGAATAAATATAAGAAACTTATTAAAATGAAAGGTGGTTCGCAAGATGCATTAGCAGAGCTGCTCGAACGTTCAAATTATTTAGAACAAAATTTAAATATGCTTTCAGGCGATGCCAAGACAATTTCTCTTGATAATCAAAAATTGAAGCAAATTCCGGCATTATTGCCACAAAATATGGAAAGCTTCTCTTGCGATAATTGCAAGCTTAAAGAATTTCCGTATCAACTTACGGGATATAAAAATTTGAGAGTCATTAATCTTGCGAATAATAATATTAAAGAATTTCAGGCAAATCAATTTCCAAATCTTGTTATGCTTGATTTATCCAATAATAAAATAAAGCAAATACAAGGCGATTTCCCTGCTAATACACCAAAACTTGAATATTTATTTTTGCAAAATAATTCGCTGAAAGATCTTCCTCTATCGATTGCTAATCTGAAAAATTTGAAAGTCCTGAATGTCTCGGGAAATAAAATTCCCTTTTCCACTATAAAATCAATAATTCAAGCTCTTCCAAACACTTTAATAATCCACGATAAGTATATTTTGGAACAAGAGGCAACGCCCGCAGAAGAGTTTCAAGAATAATATTTGACTTTATTGATACTTTTTTAATTTTTTTTCGTATTTAATTTTAAAAATAGGTTTTTAAATGAAAAAGGTCAATTTCTTCGGTTTCTTAATATTAATTCTCCTTTTGAATGCTCAATTTGATGCAGAAGCTCAAAAACGGATTATATTAAACGCAGATTCAACTCAAGCACAAGTAGATTCAGTAAGAGTAGTTACGGACTCGACAAATACAAAAGAAGCAACAATCAACGATGATGAAGATTATGAAATAAGCGATTTGCTGAATATAATAGTCGATCCCCTCTTGAAAAAATACACACATCGTAGAGAAAATCGGAATCTTTCTACTGTCTATTCTCGAAAGCCTTTTATATCTTTATATGTTGGACCAATGGACTTGGAAAATAAAAGTATCAAATACGATTTTGATAGATCAGCAGATATACAATTGCTTTTAGGATACTCTAACAGAAAGCAATATCGCAATACATCTTTAATACGCACAGACAACACTTTCTTATCAATCAAAAACATTTCAAATAACTGGATAAACTTGAAGGATAATGATAATCCCATCTCTTCCAAAACTTGGAGTATTGGTTATAATCAGAGCAAGGATTACGGTTGGAATTTTGATAAAAATTTCAAGATAAATTTAACTCATAACGAGGGTATAATCTGGTCATTTATGAATTTCAATACTAAAAGTTTAGACCCACTCGATACAATAAATTATCCTGCAAAGTTAATACCACTTAATAATAAAATGAAATTTGGGGAAAACTTTTCTGCGGGAATGGAAATCGAGCTCTTTAATCATATTAGTCTTCTTGGTGGATATGAACGAATGGATGTGTTCCCCGCCCATATCTTTTGGCAATGGGTTGTCGGTGATATTATAGAAGATATTTCGCAATCTATGGTTGATAGCTTTGTGAAAAGAGTGCGAGGTTATTCTCCTTGGGCTACACCGATTGTTAACTTTGTCTTGAAAAATGGTCTTTCCTATGGTCTATATGAATTGAGACGTAGTAAAATGAATTGGCCCTTTAATTCTGCCTCACCTTATGTTTTCGAGACTTTCAAAGTTGGGATGAGTTATAAGTTTTAAGAACGAACAATTTTACTTCGAAAATTTTGACAATGCTTAATTTTGTTTTTTTAAATTGAACAGCAAATGAAATTTATTGATGATTCGCATCGAGAATATCAAAAAGCAAAATTTGACGAACAAAATCTGAAAGCTAAACCCTACGAGTTATTTGCCGATTGGTTTGCATTAGCAAAGAACGCAAATATTGTCGATCCTAATGCATTCATTCTTTCTACTGCAACAAAAGATGGGAAGCCATCCTCACGAGCAGTATTATTAAAAAGCTACGATGAGAATGGCTTTGTTTTTTTCTCAAATTATGAAAGCCGCAAAGGCAAAGAAATGGACGAGAATCCCAATGTAGCAATGATATTTTTCTGGGATGATCTTGAAAAGGAAATACGAATTGAAGGCACGGTTGAAAAAATCTCTGCAGAGGAATCGTATGAATATTTCAAAACAAGACCATTCACAAGCAAATTGGGATCATGGGCATCTCGCCAGAGCCAACCTTTATCAAGTCGATTTAAATTGATACGTGAAGTTGCCAAACTGATGGTGAAATATCCGAATCCGAATGATGTTCCTTTGCCTCCCTATTGGGGTGGATATAGAATTAAACCCGAAGCATTTGAATTTTGGCAGGGAAGACCGAGCAGACTCCACGATAGGTTCTTATATAAATTGATTGATGGCGAATGGAAAGTGCAACGCCTCTTCCCATAATTAAATTTTCTATAAAATGGGAATAATGGTGTGTGTCAATTTCCACGTTTTGCATCAGTAAGATTATTATTTTTGGGAGCATTTGGTGTGGTTATTATTTTAATTTCCTATAAATTAGGAAAATAAATTTATTTCACAATAATAATTATCAAATAATTCAAACATCAACTAAATTTATCTTTTAAAAGTATATTTTCAACAATAATACAATATCTTTCCAAAGCTTCCGAGTCTCTTTCCAGCTCTCAATATCTATATTTGCCATCTTACACCATTTTAAATAAATCAATTAATAATAAAATTGAATATTTAGTTAAAATCTTTTAGATACAAGAAACTTTTATGTTTTAATTGATAGATTTCAGTTCTATTTGCTCGCAATATTTCCTTCATATTCGAGTGCGGCAGCTGAGAGCATTATTGTTCCATAAATCATCGCTTCGTCATTTGGCAGGAGCTTTGAACTATGTAATGGATATATTTCTTGCTGATTATTTTCTTTAACTCCCAAAAACCAGAATGTGGATGGTATTGCTTCTGTATAATATGCAAAATCTTCTGCCCACATCTTTGGTTCAGCAACTTCAATTTGGTTATTAGAGAAAATCTCTTTTCCAATATTTATTACATAATTAGTAGTATTGGAATGATTAATTAATGGCGGATATCCTTGAACAATATTAACATTGACTTCACAATCGAATTGCTTTGCACATAGCTCTGAATTTTCTTTTATTTTTTCAACTAATTTATTTCTCAAGCTCTTATTATAAGTTCTCAGAGTTCCGAGCAATTTAGCTTCATTTGGAAAAACATTTGTAGTATTTCCTGTTTGAATTGATGTAATAGAGAGAACAGCGGGTTGCAATGGGTTCCGAAACTTTGTAATTATAGATTGGAAATTCATTACTAAATTGGATGCAGCAAGCACAACATCGTTTCCAAGATGGGGTTGAGCTCCATGCGAACCCTTACCATAAATAGTAATATGCAATTCATCAGTTGAAGCCATCATTGGACCATCACATAATGCAATTTTTCCAATATCGAGTTCAGGATTAATATGCTGACCGAAAATTGCCTCTAATTGTAATTGAGGGAACATCTCTGTTTCGACGAAAAGTTTAGCTCCACCAGGAAGCACTTCTTCACCGGGTTGGAAAATTAAATAAACAGTATGTTTTAGTTTTTCCTCATTCTTTTTTAATATTGCTGCGACACCGAGCAACATTGCAGTGTGCATATCATGACCGCAAGCATGCATAATACCGTCATATTGAGAAATAAATGAAGCACCCGTTTCCTCATTGATAGGAAGAGCATCAATATCAGCTCGCAGGGCAATATGGGATTGTCCCGAACCAATTTTTGCCAATACTCCAATATCATTATCTGATTTATTTGATTGGGATTTGAGCATTGTCACATTTTCAATGCCAAGCGAGTTCAATATAGACTGGATATATTTGGTTGTTTCAACTTCATTGAAGCTTATCTCGGGTTTGGAGTGAATTGTTCTTCTAAATTCAATAATTTTTGGAAAAATTCCCTTGATTTCATCAAAGTAAAAATCTTTCTGATATTTCAATATTACCTCCTTAATATTCTAATTCAACATTATCAAATTGTCCCGCAGGTCCTTCTAAGATAATAATATTTGACTGATTGGAAATATGTATAGTTAATGGAATTTGACTTGTTGGGATAATTTTGATTGGACTATTGCAAAGCATTTTTGAAAAAAGTAAATATCCCAGAGAAACACTTGCTGTTCCGCATGCACCGGTTTCAGATTCCACTCCCCTTTCATAGGTGCGCAAATGGACTAAATTTTGATTTTCAATTTTGAAAATGCTGATATTTGCACCATCAGGAAATAGATTTTTATTATATCGTATGGGTTTTGCAAAGTTAATAAGATCAAAATCATCAAAATCTATGCCTGAAAGATTGAGCATATCATAATCAATCAAAAAATGGGGAGTGCCGACATCGATAAAATCAGCTTTAATATTATAATTATCAATATCTATTTTTAAATCATTTTTCACAATTTTGGGAAATGGAAAATCTACTTGATAGGAATTTTCTAATATTCTTCCTGTAAAAGTAAATTCAGCTAATTGGAATTGGAAGGATTGAAAAATTGGAATATTCTCCAGCATCCCAAGTTGTGTTGCGAATGCAATAGCACATCTTGCACCATTCCCGCACATCATACCTGATGAACCATCGGGATTGAAAAATTTAACTTGAAACGGGAAATCATCGGAATTTTCAATAACAATCAAACCCTCAGTTGATATTGAATTCTCGGAGAATTTTGAGCAAGCCAACTTCGCAAATTCGGGTAGCTCATTATCATTAATCATTAAAGATCGATTATCAATGACAGAAAATAAATTTCCCGCGCCCGAATAATAATGTATTTTAATTTTCATAATGATTTATTAAAAAATTAGAAACTTCCGAGTGAATTAATCCATTTGTAGCAAGAATCGTTTCATCTCCCAAATTAAAAGGTGAATTATCAAATTGCGAAACGATTCCGCCTGCCTCTTGCACGATGATAACTCCTGCGGCAACATCCCAAGGTCTCAATTCCATTTCCCAGAATCCATCGAACCTTCCCGCTGCAACATAAGCCAAATCCAAAGCAGCAGAACCAAGCCGACGAATTGGTATCCCGCGTTGCACCACATTAATAAATAGCTCAGCACTCTTATTATTTGCTGCACCTGCCTTATATGGAAAACCCGTTACAAGAAACGCATCAAGTAATGATGATATATTGCTCGTTTGCAACTTCTTTTTGCCGAGGAATGCTCCATTCCCTTTCATTGCTGTAAAAAGCTCTCCATTCAGAGGATTATAGATCACACCACATTTGATTTCACCATCTATAACTGCTGCAATGCTAATCGAAAATATTGGAATATTATGGGCAAAATTAACTGTTCCATCCAAAGGATCAATCACCCACTTGACTGATTGACCTTGCAAAGAATTGCTTATCCCACTTTCCTCGGCAAGGAATTCGGAATCAGGAACTTCCTTTTTAAGGATATTTATAATTGTTTCTTCGCTTTTTATGTCAAATTCCGTTACAAGATTGTGTTTGCCCTCTTTTGAGCGAATCGAATAATGTGTGCCAAAGCCTTCTTTCAGAATATCGCCACTTTTTAATGCAGCAAAAATTGATAAATCGAGCAACTCTTTTTCAATCATAATATTAAGATGTAATTAATCAAAAAAACACAAATTAAGCTATATTGATAAAATTGAAAAATATGTTAATTTGCAACTTTTCATTATAGACTAATTTTAAAAATATAAATTGTGAGAAAATTCCTATCGTTTCAATTAATATTTCTTTGTTGCCTACCTATGTATGTTGCGGTAGGACAATTGAGTGGTCCAACAATAAATGGAAGTTTTTTTAGACTAAAGACTGACACGGCTGCATTTGAAAGTGCTCAAAAGTTAGCAATGCAAACTAATATTATTCCCGAAAAAGAAATTAACCCTTTAGAATATATTGTAGGACCGGGTGATGAATTCCAAATATCTATCCTCACTACTGAGCCACTTATGTTGAATCTCAAAGTATCTCCTGAAGGATCTTTGCTCATACCAAGTGCGGGTATCGTTCAGCTCAAAGGTGATACTTTGGCAAATGCATATAAAAAAATTAATGAGAAATTAAGAAAAATATACAGATCTGAAGAATTAGGCATTCAACTTTCTCAAATAAGGCAATTCAAAGTTATAGTGAGTGGGTCAGTTTTAAAATCACTAAGTGTTCCTGCTTCACCCTTAGATAGGGTTTCGGAAGTAATTGAACGAGCAGGAGGAATTGGCAATGATGGAGGAATGAGAAATATATCTTTAATACGCGATTCGAGTGTTTATTCTGTTGATTTATTAAAGTTTTTTCTTGTGGGAGATAAGCAATCCAACCCATTTGTGGAAGGTGGAGATCAGATAATTGTGCCACCATTAAGCGAAAAGCAAAAGATGGGAATCTTTGGAGAAGTGGGAATGCCTTCAGAATTTGAATTTGTTCAAGGGGATTCACTCTCCACACTGATTAGATTTGGACAGGGCTTTCTTGCATCAGCATATCTTGATTCCGTAGAAATTGCTCGATTCGATAATGCAGGCAAGAAATTGGACAGATTCTTTTTAAATTTGGAAAGTTGGCGAAACATATTGAAAACAAGGGATCCTCTGCCAAACGATATCCCACTACAAGTTGGGGATATGGTCTATGTGAGGATATTGCCTACATGGAATAAAGGCCAATA
>DIEP01000099.1 GCA_002418685.1 Ignavibacteria bacterium UBA5771 | reverse complement strand
GAAAATATTATTATTACAATGAAATGATTTTCCAGAATCACTTGCAGATGGCAATATTTTCTAAATAATTGTCGATTTGTAATTAATTGTTTCGATAGAAATTTTAAAATATTTGTAATTTAGTAAAAAAGTGTGGAGTGAAATGAAAAGAACATTACTAATTAGTTTTGCATTGATGTTTATTATATGCAATAGCTCATTTTCTAATTTTTTTATCGAAAATAGAGGGCAAATTCAAATTAAAGATTTGAACGTTTTGTATTATTCATTTTATAATGATTATCAACTATATATTTGCCAAGACAAGATTTTGATATATGACACAGAAAAAGATGCAATCAGTTCTATTTATGAATTTAAGGCAAATGGAATTGAAAACATAAAAACAACGATTACACCGACTTATTTAAATTTTTATTATAAAAATTTTAAAGCAGAAAACGTTAAGACATACTCAACACTCGATTTTTTAGATAAACAAAATAATATAAAATTAAGATTAGAATTCACAAAAGATAATCTTGATATATACTCATCAGACAGATCTTTTTCAGATTATATAATCAATACAGAAAAGAAAACAAGCGAAAAAGAAAAGAATAAGATTCTTTCTTTTGGAGACATTTTATGGAGCACATATTATGGTGCTTCAAGTAGCGATGAAACAAATTGCAGCGTATACGACAAAAAAACTGACAATATATATTTCGGTGGATTTTCAAGAAGTTCGAATTATCCTGTTAAAAACTTCCCAAATAAATATTCAGGAGGTTCTGATCTAACGCTGACCAAATTTACTATAAATGGTGATTTATTATGGGCTACTAACATGGGTAGTTCCGGTAGTGATTTTATAAGAACATGTGTGCTTGATTCAAATGGAAATGTGTGGGTTGCAGGTGAAGGTTACTCATCTTATGATTTTCCAATAACAAGCAATGCATTTCAAAAAAATTATGGAGAAGGACCATCTGATGGTGTAATAATAAACTTTTCAAGTGATGGTTATGTCCTATATGCAACTTTTCTCGGAGGTAATGGTAATGAGGCATTAACAAATTTGTGTGTAGATAAATACAATACAATATGGGGAGTTGGGCGAACAGATGCAACAGATTTCCCATTGACAAGTAATGCTCTAAAGAAATCAAAAAATGAGAGCTTTGAGACTCCAATTTACAGATTCTCTATTGATGGAAAATTGCTTTACAGCTCTTATTTTGGGGGTAAGTCATCGGGAACATTAACCCTTGCCGACGCTATAACTACTAATCAGGATGGAGATATTATTATTGCAGGGTATACTAATTCTTCAAGTTTACCTGTGAGCACAAATGCTTACCAAAAAATTAAATCTGGAGAATGGGATTCTTTTATTGCTAAACTAAATCAAAATGGCAAAATTGCATGGTGTACTTATCTTGGCGGTACAGGTTCAGATTATGGGAGCAATATAACAGTTGATGCTTATGATAATACATACATCCAGCACTACACAAATAGCACAGATTTGCCGATCATTAATTCTACATTACAAATCAATAAATCTGGGAACTTAGATAATTATTTAACAAAATTTGATAAAAGTGGCAATTTAATTTGGTCTACTTATTTTGGTGGCTCGGGAGATGAAGGACAGGACTTTGGTGCATGGCAATATATTGGTGGAGGTTTATGCATAACCCCTAAAAATAATTTAGCAGTGTTCTTTAAAACCACTAGTCCAAATCTTAAAACTTCGGCTGATGCAATTCAAAGTAATATAAGTGGTAATTATGACCCTTACATTCTTTTATTAGATTCAAACTCAAATTTCCATAGCGGAACTTACTTTGGAGGTTCTTCCACTGAATATACAGCCAATATTCTTGCATATAATGATAGTATTTTGATTATTAGTGGCTCTACTTCGAGTAATAATTTCCCAGTAAAAAATCCTATACAATCAACTCGAAAGGGAGAATCTGACCAATTTATGGCAGTTCTGGGTGTATCTGCCCTTCCTGCGCCGCCGCCACCACCGACTGATTCAATTCCGCCAACTATTACGGGTGTTCAGGATTCGTGTAGTATTTTTAGAACGATTTCCGTTAAAGATGACCAAATTTCTACTTCGGGATTGAAGGATATTAATATTATTCAATCTGATAATTGCGATATTTCTATTACTAATAAAACACAAACTACTGCTACTATTCTTATTCGACTTATTGACTATGAAAAAAATGGCTACTACACTATTGAGATTATTGATAATGCAGGCAATAAGACTATTATTAAAGATATGCTTCATTCAACTGAAAGCAATTATATTTCATTTACTCCGAGACCACTTTACGATTTTGGAAAGGTCAAATTTGGGCAGACAATATGCAGAGATATTATGATTCATAATAGCTCAGCAAAAGATGTATCAATAAAAGATATAATGATTGCAAAAAACCTTGATTTCTCAATTCCACAATCTCAATATCCAATGGTTATTCCCGCTCTTGATTCTGTGAGCATTCAAGTGTGTTTTTCAGCGAAATATCCATTATATGGAATGTATCGAGATACTTTGACATATTTCGAGAATTGTGTTTTTGCACAGACTGCACTTGTTGCAGAGATTGACTCAGCAACTTATTATGGCATATCCAGATGCGAAGTAGTGATAAAAATTCGTTCCAATTATGACAGTTTAGGGGATTCAGAACCATTGATATATCCAAACCCGACGCGGGGTATAGTATGGATAAATTCAAATAATAGCAGAGATGATCTTTCATTGGAAGTATATAATATTTTGGGTGAACAGGTCAAAAGTATGCAAATTGAAGCAAAATCCTTACCCAAGCAAATAGATTTACGGGATATGAATGATGGGAATTACGTTATTATCATTCACCAGAACAACTTATTGAGTGTAAAGAAAATATTATTATTACAATGAAAT
>DIEP01000001.1:32970-39491 GCA_002418685.1 Ignavibacteria bacterium UBA5771 | reverse complement strand
AGAGGGGACATCTTCACAATTGATAGCTGATGAGTTGCTATATCCAAACCCAACTGATAACACAATCACAATAAAAATAATAATCCAAAAGCCGATGGAGTTAACATATTCATTATATTCAATGAAGGGGGAATTAATCAAAGTGCTATTACGGACAATAGAAAATCAAGGAGAGATAAATAGGACATTCAAATTGGATAATTTATCAAATGGCGTATATCTCTTGCAAGTGCAAGGAGAAAAGTATAATAAAACATTTAAAATAATAAAAAACAAGTGAGTTTAAGATGAAAACGAAAACAATGATAATTGTTAATATCATTGCGAGAAATGAAGTGACAAAGTAATCCAATTAACCGATGATAAAATTNNAAAAATATATTATTTTTGCATTCTATGATGAATGAAAAAATAATAATACTCGATTTCGGATCGCAATATACTCAGCTTATTGCTCGCAAAATACGTGAAGTCGGCGTCTATGCAGAAATCAAACCATTTAATATCACAGTTCAGGAAATTCAATCGCTTTCACCAAGTGGGATAATTCTTTCGGGTGGTCCTTCAAGTGTATATAATTCCGACTCGCCACAATTAGATCCTCAAATTTTCAAAATAAATATTCCCATACTTGGCATTTGCTATGGTTTACAATTAATTGCATATCACCTTGGGGGGGTTGTGGATAGTTCTGCTCGCAGGGAATATGGCCGAGCTATTTTAAGGATTGATAAACCCAATAGATTGCTTGAAGGGTTGTCGTCAAACCAAGTGTGGATGAGCCATGGCGATAGTCTTAGTGCGATACCTGATGGATTCAGTGTAATAGCACATACTGATAATTCGCTTTTTGCAGCAATTGAATCAAATGGTGGTAAAATTTATGGAGTGCAGTTCCATCCTGAAGTTCATCACACAACCGACGGGAAAAAAATCCTCGAGAATTTTGTTAGGAATATTTGTGGAATTAATGATATTTGGAGTGCAGGTTCATTTATTGAACGAGAAGTTCAGGAAATAAGAAATAAGGTGAATAATGAAGAAGTGCTTTGTGCAGTTAGTGGGGGAGTAGATTCAACGGTTCTTGCAGTCCTGATGAATAATGCTATAGGAGCAAATTTACATTGTGTTCATATTGATACAGGACTTATGAGAACAAATGAAAGCCAAGAGCTTGCAAAATTATTTAGAGAAAATTTTGCAATACCACTTGATGTCATTGATGCAAGTGAAGAATTTTTAGAAGCACTTGCAGGAATTGCTGATCCCGAAAAAAAGAGGAAAATAATTGGAAATAAATTTATCGAGGTTTTTGAACGCTTTGCAATCCAATTTCCAAATGTGAAGTGGCTTGCTCAAGGAACTTTGTATCCCGATGTAATTGAATCCGGATCTGTCTTTGGTCCATCAGCTACTATCAAGTCCCATCACAATGTTGGCGGATTGCCTGAAAAGATGAATTTGAAAATTATTGAACCATTCAGAAATCTATTTAAAGATGAAGTTAGAGCAATCGGAAAAGAATTAAATATCCCCGATAATTTTTTGGGACGTCATCCATTTCCAGGACCGGGCTTGGCAATAAGAATAATAGGGGATGTCAAGCGAGAGCAATTAGAAATTTTGCGAAAAGCAGATGATATTTTTATCGAAGAAATAAGAAATAATGAATTATATGACATAATATGGCAAGCATTTGCAGTGCTATTGCCTACCCAAAGCGTTGGAGTGATGGGAGATGAACGCACTTATGAAAATACTCTTGCCCTGCGAGCAGTTCGCAGTGTGGACGGTATGACAGCCGATTGGTATAATTTTGATTATGAAATATTAGCAAAAATTTCAAGCAGAATCATCAACGAAGTTAAAGGTGTTAACCGTGTTGTTTATGATATAACAAGCAAACCACCCGGAACAATAGAATGGGAATGATAAAATATTGGAAAATATTATCCACATAAAATCAAATATTTACTATCAATTTTTTATTTGATTAATGCTTCTGCAATTTGAATTGCGTTTGTTGCTGCTCCTTTGCGAACATTATTAGCAACAACCCAGAACCAGAAACCGTTCGGTATTGAAGCATCAGTGCGAATGCGTCCAATAAAGACTTCATCGCGTCCTTCAGTCATCTTTGGGGTTGGATATTGATCATTTTTTAAATCATCCATCAAAACAATTCCCTTTGATTTGCTGAAAATATCTCGAATTTCATTGACATTTGCATTATTTCGCGTTTCAACAAATACAGCTTCGCCATGTCCAATTTCGATTGGGAGACGAACGCACGTTGCGGTAATCGCGAGGTTTGGCAAATGCAAAATTTTACGTGATTCGTTAATAATTTTGACTTCTTCTATTGTCCAATCAGGTTGATTAGGAGATGCAGGATGAAATATTGCGTTGGAATGGATTTGATGTTTATCATTCGGGTCAAAATTTCCGTTCTGTTCATTATGCAATTGATTTAGACCTTTTTGCCCCGCACCTGAAATCGATTGATAAGTGGATACAATAACTTTGTTAAGTCCAAAGGCATCTTCAAGTGGTTTCAAGGCAACAACTAATTGAATTGTCGAACAATTTGGATTTGCGATAATATTATGATTTTGCAAATCATTTGGATTTACCTCAGGCACAACCAATGGAATTTGGTCATCCATTCGCCAAGCAGATGAATTATCTATAACGATTGCATTTTTATTAGCAAATTTTGGAGCATATTCTCTACTGATAGAAGCACCCGCAGAAAAAAACACGAAATCGAATTTATCAATATTTTTATCATTAAGTTCAATAACAGGTATAGATTTTGAGTTAAAATCGAAATGCTTGCCGATCGATCTTGAAGAGGCATAAAGCGTCAAATCAGTAACAGGAAAATTATGTTCTTGCAAAACTTGTTGCATTGTTCTTCCAACAAGTCCTGTGGCGCCAACTATTGCTATTTTCATAATAATTTGAATTTTTATTGTTTATTGTCGGAGTGACTGGATTTGAACCAGCGGCCCCTACGTCCCGAACGTAGTGCTCTACCGGGCTGAGCTACACTCCGAAATCATCCAATTTCTTGGTTTGAAAGCGATTAAAATGCATAAATATCATTGCAAGCAAGCATTCTTTGCGAAGCAATTTCGTCCAACATTTCCCACTCTATCAATCGGGGGTTAGGGCGTGTGTTAATCTCCTTTTACTTACGAACGAATTCGTAGGTATGAATATTTGGACACGGACAAAGACGTCAGTGCTACGGGAAACGAACGACTTTGAGATTGCTTCGGGACTATGCTTCTTAGCAATGTCTATTATTAAAAAATTAAGAACTTGCTTTTAATTACTAATTAAAAATATTTACAAAATTAGGAAAAATAAGCGAAAAATATGGACATTGGGTTCAGGTGTCTTATGCTTCGTTAAGTATTGGATCTAAATTTTCGATAGTAATTTTACGGAAATTGTCATTGTTTTTGTCGGTTTTAATTGTTATTTTGATGGCAGAGTCGGGGATCAAACTTGTTTTATCAGCCCATTCAATCAATTTTATTGCAGATTCGTCATTCAAATATTCCGAAAACCCAATTTCTTTTAACTCCTTTTCGCTTTCAATCCGGTATAAATCAATATGATAAATCAAAATTGGAATGTTCTTTTCTTTACCTTCATATCTGTTGACAATTGTAAAAGTGGGGCTTACAACAATCTCATCGACATCGAAATAATCGCAAATACCTTGTATCATAGCAGTTTTGCCTGATCCTAAATCGCCATATAAGGCTACGATATCTCCGGGAGAAAGTTGACCCGCTAATTTTTTTCCAAGATTAAATGTGTCAGATTCACTTGTAGATTTAAATTCCATAATAAAAGACCATTGAAAAAAACAAAATTAACTAAAAAAAGCAACTTTTTATTAAATCAGCAAATATTTTTTATAAACAAAACGTTTTATTAAAAAATGAAAAATTTAAATTGAAATCACTTCACAAAATATTAGCATTTTTTATACTTGGTATTTCAGTTCTATTCAATTTTGCTTCAGTATCTGCTCAGAAAGAACCTGAACCTCCATTGGAAGTAAGATTTGTTCGGTTATATGGAGATGATAATGAGCCACCGATACTGTTAATGAAATCACAAGGCGCTACTGCTCAAACAAATGTTGGGGCAAACACAATTACTCTTGAAATTGATATATATGCAAATATTCCTCCAACGCTTTTCGCAACCTTTGTGCATTGCGATATGAACTGGCAAGAGGATGCGAACAATTTTATCAATAATCAAGGACTGATGAGAACAAGCGATTTCTATTGGGAAAGTGCAGCCAATAGCTTTTCGTATTACTCTTATAGAGGAACATTGAAATTTCCCAATTCACAGTTGAAGTTTAGGTATTCAGGAAATTGGAAAGTTAAGTTATTCGATTATTATTCACCCGAAAAATCAATTGCAGAAGCGCGGTTTTTCGTTGTGGAACCAATTGTTCCTGTTCAGATGGATTTTGTTTCGAGTATGTATAATTCTGAATTTAATGTTATTAATTCAGCATTTAATATTGAAGCAGATATCGTTGCTCCCGCTAAAATTTTAAATTCGCAATTGAAAAATTTCGTAATATATCGCAATTTCCGATGGAATGAACCATACGTAATTAGCGAGTCATATTCTGATAAATATATTAACCCACTTTATAAATACACATTTCCAATAATGGTTTCGGGATTTTCAAATGTAGAGAAGCGATTTTCAATATTTAATGTTCCTGCTGAAAATGTTTATAGAGTGCTGGATATGACAAATCTGGCACAATATCCAACAGGTTCGTATCTTGTTCAGATGCCTTTTTCTGATTTAATTAGGAATGGAAATTATTGGGACGTTGATGACGATGGGGCAATGATTACAAGATATGTCTCGGGTTCAGATGATAATTATGTATATATGGAATTTTTGCTCGACCCTGTGGGAATTATAAGCGATGAGGATGTATTTGTTTCAGGTTCCTTCAATAATTGGACACCTGACAAAAATTGGCAAATGTATTTTGACAAATCAACTCAATTATATCGCTTAAAGCAATGGGTGCGCCGTGCCAGACATAATTACTTGTATGGGACAGGTACATACAATGCTGACACTCAGAAATTTGAAAACATTTCCTTTGATAGATATGAGGGCAATAATGTTTATTCTAACCATTCATTCATTGGGCTTGTTTATTACAGGAGCTTTGACCTTGGCGGTTATGATGCAATTATAGGTGCAAGTGTAACTAATCCATTTGGGACGGGGTATTTTAGGTAATTCAAGAGCGGATTTTATTCTTCCTTTCGGACAGGACTACTATTTTATAATTAACGAAAAATTTAAATATTATTTGCGCATTATATTTCTTTTTTATTTAAATTTGTAAAAAAATTAGGTAGAATATGAAAGATGAATTTACTAATTCAGAATGGGAAGAATTGCTTGAATCCCCAAAAATAATTTTTTCTGCTATTTCGCAAGCAGATGATAAAATTCAAGAAAAAGAGATCGAAGCCTTTAAAAATTTTATTAAAGCAAAAAGACGGTTTAGTTCCGAATTGATGAAAGAGATATTGCCCGATGATGTTGATCAATATACTTTGAAACTTGATGAGTTCAATCTGACTCCTGGACAAATCAAAGATAAGATGATTAATATTAATCGTTATGTGACATTCAAACTGGATGAAAAAGTATCTAAATCATTCAAATATCATTTGCTGGCTCTTGCATTTTTTATTGCGAATTCGTCAGGGAAATTGCTTCAGGAAAAAATATCCGATGTAGAATTTGAGAAACTTGTATCTATTTTTAATTATTTTAATTTAGATACTCATCAAATAATGAAAACAACATTAATAGAAGATATTATTAAACTTGTATAATAAATAATTAACTTCTAAAATATGAAAATATCGGCAAAAATCATCAATTCAAATCTTATTGCTGTATTCATAGCCTTTGCTGTTGATGACTTTTGTCTCTTTCTCATTAAAAAAATATTGAGTGCGGGAGAACTGGACATTCAACTTGTGAAACGCTCTGAGAATGATGAAATAAAGGAAAATATTAAATTTTATGGATTTTCAATTAAATGAATATGGATTTGTGCGGATTGCAGTTCTAAGTCCTGAACTTAGAATAGCGAATATAGATTTTAATGTCAATGAAATAAAACGCCTGATAAAATTAGCTGAAGAGTCCGATGCACAGGTTGTTCTTTTTCCGGAATTGTCTGTGACAGGATATTCCTGCGGTGATTTATTTTTTCAAAACAAATTAATTAATAATACTCAATCCGCATTAATTGAACTATGCGATTTTTCGAAGAATATCAATGCCTGCATTATAGTCGGTGCTCCTGTTTTCAATGCAGGAAAACTTTATAATACAGCGGTTTTTATAAGCGATGGCGAAATTAAAGGAATTGTCCCGAAATCCTATTTGCCCAATTATAATGAATTTTATGAAAAGCGATGGTTCTTTTCAGC
>DIEP01000001.1:29393-32949 GCA_002418685.1 Ignavibacteria bacterium UBA5771 | reverse complement strand
AATAATTTAATTTTTTCTGCAAATCAATATCCTGATTTAAAAATTGGTATCGAAATATGCGAAGATTTATGGGCAGTATCGCCCATAAGTTCGCAACTTGCTCTTTCGGGTGCAAATTTGATTTTAAATCTATCATCAAGCAATGAATTGGTGGGGAAATATGATTATAGAAGGCAACTTGTTGCAAATCAATCGGCGAGAATTAATGCAATTTATGCTTATTCTGATGTTTCTGCTTGGGAATCAACAACTGACCTTGTATTTTCAGGGCATTGTATAATCGCAGAAAATGGCAAAATTATTAAAGAAGGCGAGCGTTTCATTTTTGATTCGCAAATGATTATAGCTGATTGCGATTTTGAGCTTATGAATAATGAGCGAAACAAGAATTCATCATTTAATTCCACAAATCATCCTGTAACCTTTCGGGAAATCAAGTTCGATTTATATGATAAAAAAGTATCGAATTTGTTAAGGAACATTTCCCCAACTCCTTTTGTTCCAAACGAAGAAAGCAAGTTAAATGCTATTGCACAGGAAATCTATAATCTGCAATCCACTGCTCTCGCAAGGCGGTTGCTCCATATAAGTATTAAAAATTGCGTGATTGGTCTTTCAGGTGGGCTTGATTCCACTCTTGCCCTTCTTGTTGCATGCGAAAGTTTCAGAAAACTAAATTTGCCTCTATCAGGAATTTACACGATAACAATGCCGGGTTTTGGAACTACCACTCGCACAAAGTCTAATGCCGAACTTCTTGCACAAGAATTAGGAACAACACTCAAAATTATTGATATTAAAAATAGCACTCGGGCACACTTTCTTGATATTGAACATAATGAATCAGATACTGATGTAGTTTATGAAAATGCTCAAGCAAGACGTCGCACACATATTCTTATGGATTATGCCAATAAAATAAATGGAATTGTCATCGGCACTGGCGACTTGTCGGAAATTGCCCTTGGATGGAATACTTATAATGCTGACCATATTTCGATGTATAATGTTAATTCCAGTGTTCCCAAAACATTAGTTCGCTTTCTCATCGATTGGTATAAAAATCACAAAGCATCCGATAGTATTGCCCGTCTTTTGCAAGATATTCTTCAGACTCCTATTTCCCCTGAACTTCAACCATTATTAATGGATGAGCAATTTTCAAATCAAGAGACTGAGAAAATATTAGGTCCTTATCAATTGCATGATTTCTTTCTTTATTATGGCATACGTTTTGCATTATCTCCTAAGAAATTATTTGTTTTGGCAAATTTTGCTTTTGAAAATAAATATTCGTCCGAAGAAATAATAAATACTATGGAGATATTTTATAAGCGGTTTTTTGCGAACCAATTCAAACGTTCTTGTTTTCCCGATGGTGTCAAGATTGGGACTGTTTCTCTTTCACCAAGAGGGGATTGGAGAATGCCAAGCGATGCAAGTGCTGAAATATGGCTAAAAGAAATTGAAAGTATGAGAAATAATTTATAAAAAATTATGGCTATCTATTCTGATGAACATGCTATTAGGATTTTAATAGCAGATGATCATGAAATTCAACGAGCAGGGATAAGGAAAGTCCTTTCTGTTGCAAGCAATATGTATATTATTGGCGAAGCAGAAAATGGGTTGCAAGCAATTGAGCTTTGCGAACAACATCAACCGGATATTGTCTTATTGGATATTTTGATGCCAAAACTTACAGGAATAGAAGCAGCACCTCGGATTAGGGAGGTTAGCCCACTTACTTTTATTATTATGTTTACTGCATTTGAGGATATTAATCATCTCAAAGAAGCGCTAAGTGTAGGTGCAGATGGATATTTAACGAAAGGTGTGTCTCCTAAATTTTTGATTGAAGCATTGAATAATGTTGTTTTAGGAAATAAAGTTTACAGCAAATCAATTATAAATCTGCTACGAGATGGAGTAATTACCTATCCTAATAATTTAGATATAGATACAAATATAAGTATAACTAATAAAGAAAAAGAAGTATTGAAATTTCTTGCCGAAGGATTTTCGTCTAAAGAAATTTCGCAAAATTTGAATATAAGCATTCGGACTGTGGAATCTCACCGATACAATTTAATGAGTAAATTAGATCTTCATAGCGCAGCCCAACTTGTCCGATTTGCAATATTACATCAAAAGTATAAATAATAAATGCGACCCCAGAATCTAATTGCAAGTTTCTTAAGACCTATTAATGATTTGGCAAATGAGAAATATGGTCAAAATGAATTTTATGAGACATCCCAAATATAAACAATAATATACATATTATTTACATAAAATTCGTCATTCAGTAATTCTACTTACTTAAATCACAATAATATTATATAATTTTGTATCATAAAGAAAAATTACCATGATAATAAATTTAAAATATTTAGTTTCTATTAAAAATAATTTTATGTCACACTTTATTCCTTTGGTATTATTTGGAATAATGTTTGTGAATGGTTATTTATTTTCTCAAAGTTCTGAAAATGTGGGAATCGGAACAAACACTCCAAATAATTCTGCAATATTAGATCTTGATGTCAGTTCGATGACAAATAAGCGCGGGCTGCTCATACCACGATTAACTGCTGCCCAAAGAAATTCAATTGCAAATCCTGCGACGGGCTTAATTGTTTATGTTACTGATGATAATAATTTTTATTATAATGCGGGGACACCGGCAAGTCCAAATTGGATAGCTTTGATTTCCACAGTGGCAGCTATCCCTTTTGATAAGATTTCATCGGGGACAAATACAACGGCAACTATGACAATTGGAAATAATGCAGCTTTGCTTTCTTCGGGAACGGGGTATATTCAAGCAAATCGGTTTGTAGGAACCGGTTCCACAAGCGATGAGATAGATTTAGCAACAGGCGAGGTAAATGGCGTACTTCCAATTTCAAAGGGTGGAACAAACCTTTCGGGGACGCCAACTAATGGGCAACTTCTCATTGGTAATGGAACCAATTATTCGCTAAATACTCTCACGGCGGGTTCGGGAATTAATATTACGAATGGTATCGGAACTGTTCAAATTTCGACCTCAGCAGGTGCTATTGATCACAATGCTTTGTTAAATGTTCAGTTAGCAGGAAGTGGAGTTACATACGGGCATATTTCTGATCAAACTCAAACAATTGCGGGATTGAAAACTTTTTCGAGCAATGTTACTGCTCCATACTATATTTCCACAATTGCAACGGGAACTTCACCCTTAACTGTAAGTTCATCAACATTAGTTGCAAATTTAAATGCTGATCTATTAGATGGGAAAAACTCAACTGATTTTCTGCAATCCACAAGTGTTGGAAATCTTTCAACCACAACATCTGGCGTGTCAATCACAGGTGGGACAGGTGCAGTGATAGGAACAGGTGCAACGATAAATATTGCAACAGCGAATGGCACAACGACGGNNCAAACAAGGTTCATTAACATTTGGAGATATAACATCATCGACGACAGGAATAACAATCACAGGAGGGACAGGTGCAGTGATAGGGACAGGTGCAACGATAAATATAGCAACAGCGAATGGCACAACGAC
>DIEP01000001.1:8595-29386 GCA_002418685.1 Ignavibacteria bacterium UBA5771 | reverse complement strand
TATTGAGTTCGGCAGATTGGAACACGTTTAATAATAAATTAGGTTCTGGGAGCAGTGCTGGTGGCGATTTGAGTGGGACATATCCCAATCCAACAGTTGCGAAATTGCAAGGTAATACTTTATCATCATCTGCTCCATCAAATGGTCAAGTATTGAAATGGAATGCTTCCACATCACTTTGGGAACCAACTAATGAAGGAGCAGGTGGAACTGTCACATCTGTTGGACTAACATTACCTGATCAATTTATAATTACAGGTTCACCTGTTACAACTTCGGGAACTTTAATTGGTATGTGGAAAAACCAAACTAAAAATTATGTGTTTGCAGCACCTTCAAGTCTTGATGGAGCTCCTTTGTTCCGTTTATTAGATGCAGCGGACATACCCAATTTGGATGCTTTGAAGATTACATCGGGCATTCTTCCCGTCCATCGTGGAGGAACCGGAGCATCCACATTAACAGGAATGTTGAAAGGCGATGGGACGAATGCTTTTACAGGTATTACCGCTAAAGCAACTCAACTTACTTATTGGAGCGATGCAAATACAATTGCGGGAAATGATAGCTTAATATGGGATGCAACGAATAGGAAAATGACTATTGGTGGGGATCTTGTTGTTACAGGAATAATTGACCCGAAAGCGTTAATCCTTATCCCCCAGAATACTCAACCAGCTACGATAGAAGGAACTATATTTTATGATAATAATTCAAAAAAATTAAAAGTCCAGACGGATTCTGGTGTTGAAACAATTCAATCAGGTTCTGTTTCAGAGAATAATTGGGCGATGACAGGCAATGCGGGCACTGATTCTACGACTAATTTTCTGGGGACAACCGATAACCAAGCACTTATTTTAAAGACAAATAATACTGAAAGGGTGCATTTTTCAACAAATGGGAAGATCCTGATTAATAATCCATCTCCGGCTGAAGATTCAATACAAGTTTCAATTGCGGGTGATACTCAAATTGATGGCGACCTTGTTGTCACAGGTACAGTTGATCCTATTGCAATATTTATGGTTCCACAAAACAATGCACCATCAACCCCGAAAGAAGGGATGATTTATTACGACAATTCATCGAAATCATTGAATGTTTATAATGGGACTGTTTGGAAAGAAATGTCCTCCGCGCCCGTCGTTGCAAGAGCATACCGTTTAAATGATACAACTATTAAAGCAGGCACTCCTTTAAAAATAAATTTCGATTCTGAGTCATTCGATCCAACTAATTCTTTTTCAAATGGAAAATTTACAGCACCTGTTAGCGGATATTATAGAATCAGCAGCTCAGCTGAAATGAAATTTGCAGATAGTGATCGGTATGCTCAATTGACTTTAAAAAAGAATGGTTCTGATATTACTAAGGGACTTTGGTATAAAACTTATGAATACACTGGTGTAGGTCTTTATATTTTAACTATGGTTGAAGATTTAGTATACTTGGAGCAATCTGATTATATCGAAATTTTTATTGACAAAAATACATCTGGATCCGATGTTTTAAAAGGCGGTTCGTCGCTTACCTATATTTCTATAAACCTGGTAAAATAATAATTATAGAATAAAAATTAATGGAAATGCTTCGAAAAGGATTAAATATAAAAAATATTTCTAAAAAGCAAAAGAGCAAAACAAATTTGCCTTGTAATGATATTTGCTTTTCGAAAATATTAAGAAGCATATTCCTCTTTTTTTTATTCATTACATTCTTTATTGCACATAATCAATTAAATGCTCAGACAAATTTCTTTATCAATCAAAACGCTACTGTTAAAGTCTCTCAAAATGCAATAGTTCAGATAAATGGACATTTGACAATTAGCACAGGTGCGGTTCTTACTCAAGATGCGAATAATATTATTGCACTCGAAGGTGATTTTGAGAATAATGGGACATTTGCTAATAATAATGATACTCTGTTATTTACGGGAGGATTCGACCAAAATATTAAAGGTAGCCAATTAACACAATTTCGGGTGCTTTCGATTAATAAGACATCGGGAAAATTACTTTTACAAACACCTACGGGAATTGAAAATTCATTACGATTTATTTCAAATACGATTTTTGATTTAACATCAAATGATTTAACAATTAGCCCGACTGCCAAGATATTTTCTGATAATGGCATAACAGAAGATTATACAACATTTTCGGCTAATAAATGTATTGTAAACTCAGGCAGCAGTTCCGATCCTTTGCAAGGTGCATATTTAATTAAGGAATTGCCCCTGCCGAGTCCGACCCTTCCTTATGAGGTTCAGTTTCCAATTTCAACGCCAGGAGTATATACACCATTAAGGGTCCGTATTCTTGCAAATGGAGCGACGTTTGGAAGCAATCCTGCGATAAAAGTCAAACCTGTTCCATTAGAACATCCTGAAGTTGAGGTTCCCAATGTTTCACTAAAAAAATATTGGGTAATCAAATCAAGCAACGTCTCTCTAAATACAAAGGGAGGCGAAATCTTTGGTTATTATAATGCTTCTGAAGTTCAGGGCAATGAAGGAAGTTATAAGGTCCTTCTTTTTTCACCATCTTGGAATTTACCTGATGGATATTGGAGAATAGAACCCGGTGTAAATAATTATGTGAATTTCAATACAAAATATTGGTATTCACAACAAACGAGTATTTTGGATGGTGATTGGACAATTGGAGAATCGAACGCAGGGCAAGCAACTTATTATTCACGTGCTGATGGAGATTATAATAATCCAAATACTTGGTCGAAAATTTATTATGATGGTGCTGCTTCAACGACAATTCCAAATAAACGCTCCGACAGAGTAAAGATTCAAAATCACACTATAACAATATCAGATACTATTGCTCCCGCTAATATTATTGCTGTTGAGACGGGAACAGAAGGCAGAACGGCAGGAATATTAAAGATACAATCAGACAATGTCGTTAAAGGGGATACATTTCGACTCGAATCTAATGCGAAATTATATATTGGACATACTCAAGGACTAGATATTGCGCCGAATCTTGTGGGTGCAATTCGCTCGGATGTCCGCCAATATTCAGTTGAGGGTATTTACGGTTGGTGGGGAGGCAATTCTCAAGTTACAGGTTTAGGAATTCCCGATATTATGCGCGCTTTTATTGTCGAGAAAGATCCAAATACAACTGTGCAATTAAGCAAGAATTCGTCAATTACCGATTCTCTGACAATTAATTCGGGAACATTGGATTTGCAGACAAATTCGTTAAATGGATATACTCCAAACCGGACTATGAGAATGCGTGGCGGAGAAATGATTGTTAGAGGTGATTTTTTATTGAATTATGCACCACCATCCTTTGATTACGGTCAGATTACATTTGATGGTGGGGGAAATGCCGTAATTCCAAGTTCGGGTTCAAATCCAGGCGTTCTGAAATATAATGATTTGTTCGTAAAGGGCAACCGTTCGGGTAATATCACATTTCAAACAAGCGGAGAAATTCGTATAAAGAATAGTTTTGATATTACAAATTTGAATTTCAGTAGCAATTCGTATGGATTTCAAACTGCGGGTTCCACAATCCGATTCTTTAAAAATGGGGCGCAGGCAATTCCTTTCCAACCCGCTTCTCCTGTTGATAGTTTAGTCAATATCAGATATTATAATTTAATAATAGATAGCGCAGGCATCAAAGGAATACAAGGAAGCAATGCTTCAACTTTTGTAATTCTAAATAATTTGATAATTGAGGGGAATTCTCAATTTCAACAGAACAATCCGAACATCGAACTTCAAGGAAATTGGCAAAATATCTTGGGAAAATTTATTCCAAACTCGGCGCAAAATGTAATATTTACTTCTCCTTCTGCCACTATTAATACCACAATTACTTCACGGGACACAATAGATAATCCATTTGAAAATGTGTATATTAATGGCTCAGGTGGTGTGAAGCCGTTAGATAATTTATTAGTCAGAGGCGATTTGACTTTTGCACCTTCTTCAAATTTGATACTTGAAAATACTAATTTATATATTCAAAAAAATTGGATAAATAATGGCGGCACTTTTCTTGCAACAAATGGAACTGTTATTTTTGAAGGTAATTCTTTGCAAAGTATGTCCAAAACAAGTGGAAACGAAACATTTTGGAATATTGAATTAAAGAATTCTGCTAATCTAAACTTTAATGCTATTGGAACAACAATAAATAATGGAATAATTGTTCAAAATGATTTGCAATTAACGAATGGAAGAATGGATGCCCGCAATAGATTTATTCAAGTGAATGGACAGATCACACGTCCGGGCGGTGGCTATATCAATTCTACTTTACGCAGATATATTGATTCAGCATCTTATACATTGCAATATGAAGTTGGATATGAAACAAATTATACACCAATAACGCTGAGCTTTAATGGGAGCGCAGGAACTCGAGGGATAGTTCAAGTGCTGGCAGATACAATTTCAACAAGCACTTCTCCTATAAGTTGGACCGACGGCATACCAAGTGATATTAATCCAAGCGGTAGTCAAATAAGCCCATATAAACATATTGCTCGACAATGGAATATTACGATTCCGAGTGGTAGCACTTTTTCATTAGGTGACTATCGTAAATATAGCGCGACAGCACATTTTATTAGTGGAGTCCCTCCAAATGGCGACCTTCGAAATGGCACAGATCCGACAATATTGAACGCAGTAATGAGAACATCGTCTCAATGGATACAGCCATTGCAATATGGGAGTTATCCTTATATAGTGAAATATAATGATTCAACTCGTTTTGCCGATATGGTTGATTTCGGTTCAATTATGCTTGGCGAACCAGGCGTTTTAACATTTTTTACACGTGGAAATGGTAATTGGACTGATCCATCGAACTGGTCGCAAATTGTATATGATGGCACATCATCAAGTATATATCCAGGTCAAACTACAAATGTCTTCCAAGCATTTATTGGGAAAGATCATTCGATTGTTTTGAATAGTAATGTTACAGTTGATACTCTTAATATCTTTAAGGGTAAAGTTATAGTTGATTCAAGTGGAGTTTTGGATTTATCTACTAATGTTGTATCTGGTTCGGGTGAATTTCGCATTCTTAAATATGGGACTGTCAAAATTGCCGATTTAAACGGAATTAATGCAACGGGAGCAACGGGAAATGTCAGAACATTTGTAAGAAGTTATAATTATAATTCCCACAATCTTGGAACATTTATTTATTCAGGAAATGGTGCTCAAAATACGGGGACAGGGCTTCCATCTCAACCTGATACTACTCGCGTTTTGATTATTGATAAACCAAGTGGGAATTTGACTTTAAATACTTCGAACACACTTCATATTAAAGATAGTGTTTATATTAAATCTGGCGGCTTCAGTCTTGGAAGTATAGATTTGAATCTCTATGGAAATATGCGAAAAGCATCGAGTGCGGCTTTTTTGCATAATAATCGCACTGTTTATATTAAAGGAATTAAGGGAGATACTTTAACTTCAGAAAATTATAATGAAGGACTTGCATTTTACAACCTAACAGTCAGTAAATCTGCTAATACGGGTCACGTCCTTCTTGATACATTAACTTGGTTGCAAATTGATAATAACTTAACATTTAGCAATAATAAATCTGTTATAAATGCAACAAGTAAAAGGTCAGATTCAAAACCACTTTTTGTAACTTTTGGGACATCTGCGACTGTTACGGGTGCTAACCATTTTACTTCTTCTCAATATGGTGGTTGGATATATGGTGAAGTTAGGAAAAATATTGAGGGTGATGATGCTCCAATTGTGATATTTGAAACAGGTAGTGAAATGTTTTATGCTCCTTTTAGAATTGATTTTGCAAATGGATCAGGATCCACAGCGGGGTATCTTGGTGTATACGCAATTGATGGGTTCCATCCAAAATTATATGCCTCACCTACAAGTCTATATCCAATCAATCCAAATAGAGTAATTACAAATTACTGGAAAATAAAGAAAATTAAAAATTCTACGTTTGTTAGGGGTGATCGTAATTATACTGCCCGAGTTGATTTAGTTAATCCTGATAAATCAACATTATTAGATTGCTTTGGGTGCGCCGACTTGGCATATTATCGCGGAGGAGATTCACTCCAATGGTGGCAAGCTTTATATGCAAATGGACAAGGAGAAAATAACAACCTCGGTGGATCTCTGTGTGGTGATACAAGGTTTACACCCGTACCAACGCCTAACTTTAGTTATAGTGGGACTGCGTGTGGTTCATCAAGTGTTATGGCATTTATTCAAGTTAATAATGTTACAACTACTCAGGCATTTGGTAACCAAGAAATATATGCAAGTGGTGATACTTTGCTTGCTGATTTCGTTGCAGGGAATAGAAATTCTATTAAATACTATAATTTTTATTCAATTAAGGATGGCGATTGGTCTGATCCAACTACTTGGTCGACTGTGTCTTTTTCCTCTTCGATAAATGAAGCTGCGACTGACCCAGATCCACTCATTCGCCCTTTTCCTGTCCGCCAGTATGACAATGTGATTATTGGAAATAATAAAAAAGTCGTACTAAATACCAATATCGGACATAACGACTATGATGGTGCTTCATCAAATATTTTTACATATGCAGGTCCAAGTGTTTCGGTTGAAAATACAGGAACATTGATTTTTGGAACTCGAGTTTTACGTGGGAATACTTTTAATGCTTTCAAGGGATCGACGATTGTAATTGGGTCTATTTCGGGTATCAATACGGGATCTACAGGGAATGTTATACATGGACAATTTGGAGCAGTGCCCAAGTTTAATGATTCAATTAATGTTATTTATACTTCAGAAGGACAAACTGCTAATGTTCAAAGCTATGATGTAATTAATAGAAATGCTTCTACTCATTATATTGAGAGGCTTATAATGAAGAGAAATTCCGATGATGGGACAATTCTTGATAATTTTACAGGTAGCAAAGGTTCATATTCAAGCTATGGTCATAACTTCCAATTTGATAAAAAAGCAGTATTAACAGCAGGACAAAGCTATTATATACAAATTAATCCTAGTAATAACACTGCAAATCGCAAAATAAAAATGTGGATAGATTTGAATTATAATGGTAATTATGGTGATACTGGGGAACAACTTGTCAGTATGAATACAAATGATACTGTTAACGCACAATCTCCTGCTTTTACAATTCCTGCGACTACTCCTCAAGGTACTACACAAATGAGGGTTGGAATAAATCGTAACACTTTTGATTTTGATCCTACATCTACAGGACAAGGTGAATTTGAGGAATATACTATTGATATAATAAATCCAAATGGTGCATTGACTCAAGTATCGGGTGCTGCAATACCAGGAAAACTTGCTTCTTTACAAGTGAATTCTCCACGCGATTCTTCAACCGTTGAATTACAGAAAAGTATTGAAGTTGTTGATTCTGTGAAAATTATGAGCGGAATCCTTAAAGCAAGTAATGGTTCAAATAATTATAATATCAGAGTTGTTAAAAATTTTATTAATGATACAATTAATGGATTTAATCCTGCCTCAGCAGAAGTAGAATTCTTCGGTTCGCAAAATTCCAATATCCGAGGATCACAGCCGATAACCTTTAATAAATTGAAATTTAATAAATCTAATACCGACTCTACAATAACCATTAATAATAACATTTATATTAATGATAGTCTTAATTTTATAACAAATAATAAAGCAATTATAAATGATAATTATTCTCTAACTTTCAATCAAAATTCTCGGTTGAATGGCACATTTTCAACTTCGAGGATGTTCAAAGTTTCAGGAGCAACATCAGGTGGAAAATTAGTCAAGATTTTCCCATCAACAGGAGGATCTGCTAACTTCAAACAATTTACTTTTCCAATTGGTTTTGATACAATTTATAACCCTGTGAGTATTTATGATACTGCGGCATCTTATTCAGGTTTGCCAAAAATTGAAGTAAAATTATTAAACGGGAAACATCCAAATCGATTAGCTGATAATATTTTAAATCGATATTGGAATATTAATACCCAAAATTTCACAAATATTGATAGCATTAAATTTGTATATCACAAAGCCAATGTGACTGGTGATACTACCAAATACATCCCTGCTCTCTATGCATCAGGCTTCTGGCAAATTGACGTCGGAATTGATCCTTGGGCGAAATCATCACCAATTATAATTAGAAATACTTCTTATTTTAATGGTGATTGGACAGCAGGAGAACCAAATTCATTTTCATCGGGACGTGTGTTTTACAGTAGAAATACGGGAGATTGGAATAATTATTTAAATTGGTCAACTGATAAGATATTGCAACATTCTGGTCCTGCTGCATCGTATTATCCCGGCCTTTTATTTGAATCCGACACTGTAAATATAGATGGCCACAATATTGTGTTCAATCTTGATTCTTGCAAGATAGATAGTCTTAGAATTGGAGGCACTAATCCTTCACCTATATCAGGTGTACTTCAATTTGGGACAAATCTGCCTCATAAACGATTATTTACAAAGCAAGTCTTTTTGGATAATGATAATGGAAGCATTGTTCAAAATACAGGTATAACTACCGTGGATACATTATTTATTTCCAAAAATCTCTTAGATAATTCGTCTAATGGTATATTTTTCCAAGATATTGCCGCAAATCATAAATTAGCACTTAAATTTAATTTATCGGGAAATTCGTTACTTTTTGGAAGTGGTAAATTTTCTAAAATTAATGATATAATTCTCGAAAAATCAGGCGGGTTAAGCGATAGTTTGATTATTTCATCTGCTTCTTTTACTGATTCCTCGATGACTTCTAATCCTGCCTTTTCTTTCAAATCGGGAGTTCTTGTGAACAATGTGCCTGATACATTGCTAATCTCTAACCCTACTTATGATATTGATTTGAAACCTTTTAGTGCAATTAATGCGAAAGTTGGTAGAATTCTAACCAAGAAGAACATTACTTTATTTGCTAATTCAAATATTACTCTTGATGGGGGAATTCTGGAAGTAGGGGATTATCAGGATGAAGCCCTTATATATCAAACAGGTTCACGCATTAATTTAATAAATGGTGAAATCAATATCGCAGGTGGGTTAATTCGCCAAAATACATCATCTTATCCCGAAGTTAGTATTTCTAATAATTCCACATTCCGTGTTGCGAAAATTGGCAATACAACTGCTGATCCATCATTCGATATGCGAAGTGTAAATTCAATCCTAAATATGAATGGCGGAAGGATAATTGTAGCAAATTCTAATTCAAATGCTAACTCAGATATAGAAATAGATGCTGAAAGTGGCTCTCTGATGACTGCGGGTAAAATTCAATTAGGAGATTCCTCCTATACAGCAACAACTGATGACTTGAAAATTAGTGGTTCGATGCCTATTTATGATTTGCATCTTGTAGCACCTATTAATACAAATAATTACAAATCAAAAATTGTATCTCTGAATTTCACTGTTAATCATAATATACAAATAAATCAGAGACAATCCCTTGGTTTAAATGGAAACATCCTTGATTTGAAAGGGGATCTTTATAATTATGGTAATTTAATTGCTACTCCAAGTGCTTCCACAACCCAACCATGGCGAATCTTGCTCGATGGGTCAGGCGATCAGTATTTTAAAAATTATAACTTGTCAATACCAAATCTTGAAATATATAGTTTGTCGCTTTTTAAAACAACGGGGAACTTAATTCTTGGTGATAATGATACGACTACAAATTCTTCAATAGAAATTAATGATAACCTTGAATTTCAGACTGATAATTTGGCATATATTAATGCTCTTACATATTCTCAAAAAGTAATAATTGGTCCAAATTCAGTGGGATTGGGTTTGCGACAAATTACGCGAAATACTCTTGGGCATATATTTGGAACTTTATCTATTTACATTCCCAATAGCGCCCAAACTCGTCAATATTATGTTGGAGCTGATACTATTCAAAGATATCGTCCTGTAACATTAGCATTTACAGGTGAGAATAATACTGCGGGATATATCGACGTAACACTTCATAATACAGCACATCCTGATACTGTTAATTCGGGATTGCTTTCATCAGCAATTATTCCGCAATATTGGACAGTTCAACCTGCCGCAGTGGATGGCTATCAACTCGGCAGTGATGGAAAATATAAAATTACTACTCAATTTATTAATCCGAGCGATATTCCAAACGGCGCATCCATCGGCTTATTTGAACATAGATTGCATACTCCTGCTTATCCACCTGCTGCAACATGGGAAGTACCTGAGTTTCTATCGAATTCTGATACTACTGTAACATCAAGGAATGTCATTCATTGGGGTGATTTTATTATTGGCAATCCAAGTATTATTACTTTTTACTCTTATAATGATGGTGATTGGCAAAATATTAATTCATGGTCTTTGAGTGGTTATACAATTAATAATCCACCAACTCGCATACCAAATCAAAATATGGATGTGGTCCGCATTGGCAACGGCAAAAAAATAACATTGCAGGATGGCACTTATCCAACTGTCAGAAATGTTATTGTTGAAACTTATAACGGACTAACAGGATATTTCCAAATTATTGGTGATCTGAATTATTTCCGAGGTCTTTCCTTCAATTTAGAGAATAACAATACGCTTGGTATCCAACATGTGGATGGTATTCGCCCTGAAAGCGATGGAAATACGGGACCAGTGCAAACAAATGCAAGAGTGTATGGAACGAGCCGATATATTTTTAATTCCACAATAGGAAATCAACAAACAGGAACGGGCATACCTAATTATGTGAAAACAATTATTTGTGATAATTCCTCAACTTCTGCCAATAGGAAAGTGTTCCTTTCGAATTATGCAGGCGCTCCGACTGTAAATATTATCGATACTTTATATATAAAACAAGGTACTTTCAGTGGTGGTAATCGCACTCTTCGTGTCCTTAATTCATTTGTGATTGATTCGAATTCTAATGAAGGCATTTTCGAACCATTAAGCGGAAAAGTTATTTTTGATAGCACTATTAATCACTATATCGTTCTTCGCAATCGAAGCGGTGCCCATTTCTACGATTTGGAACTTAATAAAGGACAGTTATTTGCTAAGCGTGAAGGAGCAAATCCAACTGATAGCACTCATATTTATGTTCAAAACACACTGAATTTTGTTAATCCATCAATTTTCATTTTGGGTGATGCAACTAATCTGGTCATTCAAAATTCCAATATTAATGCAATTACTAATTTTTCATCTAATAAATATATTCGCACAAGCCGAAGTAGTGGTTTACTTGTGAGAGCTTTTTCTGCAACAGGGTTACCAAAAACTTACACTTTCCCAATTGGGTCATTTGAAACAGTTGATCATTATACTCCACTAGAAATGACATTTCAAACTGTCAGCCAAGCGGGACATGTTGGTTCACGCGTTTCTCCCGGTGATATAGGTGGTTTTCCCGGTGGTCACTCGCATGTATCCACAGCTCCAAATGCCGAGTATTTAAAAAGATATTGGGTAATTGATTCCGTTACGGGTAATTTTACATCAAAAGCTCGCTTTAACTATGTAGATAGTGATATTTTTGGAACTGAAACTAATTTAGATCGCTTGGGTAGATGGAGGCCTCCTTTCGAGCAGCCAAGTGGCTTTTGGTTGACTGTCCCCGTTCCAACTGTGGATTATACATTAAACTTTTTTGAAACCACATCGAATTATTCATCAAATGAATTTCAAGGTGATTGGACGCTTGGAAATATCTTTGCTTTCAAACGCATATTTTACAGTCGTGAATCGGGCAATTGGAATGACCCAAATTCGTGGACTTACGATCCAACACATTCGGGACCACTCTTTGGTGCGGGAATTTGGCCCGATAATATTCAAGATTCTGTGGTTATTGGTGGCGGAATTGGTGCAAATCCTCCCCACGAAATTACTTTAAATGTCAATGCAAATGTTATGGGGACGGCACTTGGCTTAAATCCTTCTGATATTGGAATTTTGAATACACAGATGAATACTATTTCGGGAAATTATTTTACAATGGGAGATTTATCATATTTGAAAATTGGCTCTCCCAACGGTATTTCAAGTCTTGGAAATTCAACGGGAAATATTCTTACAACACAAAGCAGGCAATTCAGTGCTAATGGCATTTATGAATATAATGGCTCATCAAATCAAATTATTGGAAATGGCTTGCCGAATACAGTCCATTCTTTATTTATAAATAATTCAGGGCTTGCGGGTAATAATTCTGTCGTGATTGATAAAAATATTAATGTGCAAAAGGATTTATCGATTCTGCAAGGTGTCCTCGATTTGCAGACGTTCGCGGCTAATAATTCTACATCAGATGGAATAATGAGCATATCGCCAAATGCTTATCTAAGAATTGGAGGTAATAATACTTTGTTAAATACCGTAAATAACTATTCTATTTATAATATTGATACAGATAGTTATATTGAATTTTATGGAACATCGGGAACCACGCAAACGATTACTCAAATACCTTCAAATTTGATAAATGGATTGGGCAACGTTTTGCTTACAAATGCAGGCACGAAAATTGCAAGCAACCCATTGTTAATTAAAGGTAATTTGATTAATATGAATCCATCAAGGTTGGAAATATCGATTATTGATGCTTTGCAGGTTCGTAAGAGTGTCATAAATGAATCCCAAATTTATAATCGTGGAATTTTAGAAATTGGAAATTAAATCCAAACGTTATTTGAAAAAATGGATATGACAAATTCCCTAACCTCCTCTTGATAAAGTGGAAAAAGTAAAGGAAAAAGTCGAAGCATAAGTAATATTACTTAATTATATTATGTAAATAAGTGTTAATTTGTATTTAAATAGGATAAAAATGAATTTTAATTATTTTTTAAAAAAAGAGGTTTTTATGAAACATCAAAAAACAATTTTACTAAAACTTTCTATAGTTCTTATCATTGTAGCTATGAATGTTTTGGTAGTATCCGCTCAAACTTTTACCAATAATACGGGCGGAACATATACAGCTGATTGTCAAGCTGTCGTAAGAATTAAAAGCAATACAGGATCTTTCGCTGGAACTGCCCAACTTGGGTTAACGGTTCCTATTCAAGGGACTGTCGATTGGGCATCTACAACGGGTGGTCAAGCAGTTCAAGCACTGCACTATACAAATCTATTCCTTTCAGGTGGAACAAAAACTATTCCTGATGGTGTATTCGTTGGTGGCTCGGGATGTCCAACTCCTTTACCTGGCTATACTGCATTGACGGGAGGTGTAGGTTATTCTACAACTAGTGGTGACCGAACATACACAGGCACATTCCATTATGAAGGGACTGCTGCGCAGACTATTTATGCAGAAAATGGTGGATCAACAGGTTTAAATAGATACTATAACCTCGATTTATCAGGAAGTGCAAAAAGTACAACTGCTCCAACAATTTTGGAAGGACTGTTAGCAGTGCAGTCGACTGCTACTCTTACAACAAATGCTGATTTTACCGTCGGGGAGGGTGCTTCGACTGCCGATGGAAACATTACAGCTGCATCGGGAAATTTCCAAACAACGGGAACGGGCACATTTACTATGAGCTCGGGTAAGACATTTGATGTTACTGGTGGCACACTTTCGTTAAATTCATCGGGAAATTTCACAGAGAATGGAACATTAGCGGTTGGTGCTAGTGGATCGCTTGCTATGGGATTGAATTCATATCTTGATATCGCAGGCACATTTACAAATGCAGATTTACAACATGATAACATGACCTTTGATGCAACTTCGACTGTTGCTTATACAGCAACAACTGGATCACAGGACATAGTATTCACAAGCGATGCAGCACCTGGAAATAATTATGGGAAATTAACATTTACTGGTGGAGCTACAAAAAATGCAACGGGCGATGTTCATACTCGCAGTGATGTTTCTGTTGCAGGTGGTCCAATTGTGATGGGAACTGACTGTGTAACCGGTTTTAGCTTCTATACAGATGGAGCAATTGGAAATAAAATTTCTTACATAAGCCAAAATAATAACGAATATATTCAGGGGAAGGTTGTTTTAAGAGGAACAATTTTAGCAGGAACAGCTTATACTTTCAATAATGCTCAAACGCAAGTTACGTTCAGCGCACTTCCTACTACATATTTCTCATTAAATGTGCTTCCTGGCTTGACTCCTGACAAAAGCGCAGATTTTGATATAACAAGAGATTTAAAAAGATGCGTAACTATCGATTATGACGGAACAGCAGGCAATATTTCTACTTTAAGGATTGGTTATGTTGCAGGTGATAAGGATGTAGCATTCACTGGTAATGAAGCAAATTTGCATTTTGAAGAAGCTTGGGGTGATGCTGCTGGTGAAAGGCAGAAAGTTTCAGGTGGCGCAGGTATTGCTACTAATAGTAATGGCGCTGATCCAAGATTTGTTCAATTAGTTACTGATCAAGCGAAGGGACTTAAATTATCTGGTGTTACAGGTGGCGGGTCAATATATGAACTGTCAAAAGGTAGTAGCATTATTCTAACGTCCAAGCCAATGCTCTTTATTGCAGTGAATTCAGGTAGATGGACTAATCCAAACACATGGGATGAAGGAGCATATCCGAGCTCGACTGATAATGCAGAGATTCGCACACTTGTTTATGCAGGTATTGCAGGTCCCGCTTATGGAACAGTAGATATTGGGAATACAACACCAGAAAATTCAATATATAACACAAATCCAATTGCAAATTCAATTACAATAGCAACGGGGTATGTTAATGCATCTTTAATCGTTGGAAATGAAGACAATGGCGATGGATATAATCTCCATACAGCGCTTACTGGCATATCGGGTGGTATAAATGCAGGTTTATATAACTCCAATGCAACCACAAACGTTGGAGATTGGAATTTGAAAACAACAACTCCAGGGACAAACACGGTTAACGGTCTCTATATTTCAAATTTGAAGAATGGAAGTTATACAGCTAGTCCAGTTATATTTGGAACAGCACAGATTACAAACACAGGAACAATCACAAACTATCAAGTTATCGAGATTGGACAGTAAACTGAAATATAAACCTTCCGAAGGTTTAAAATCTTCGGAAGGATTTGTATATGTTCATTTATAGTTTAAATAAGAAAAATAACTACAAATATTTTTCAGTTAATTGATTAAATACAAATGAAAATCAAACAAAAGATTATTAATATTATCCTCCTATTTATCTTGGCTGCGGGACCAATTTTTGCCCAAGGTCTTGATAATAAGGGGGGTAAGATTGATAATATTGGGACAATACGAATTAAAAGTGGACAGGTGATTTCATTGCCTGACACACTTGGCGGAAGGATGGAATTTCTGCAATCTGATCAGAGCATATTCTATCAAGTCCCTAATATTGTTTATAATCAATTGGTATTTAAAAATAATTCTCGAAAATTCGTTCTTGATAATAAGGATCCGGTTAACAAAACGAAAAACCTTGTTGTTCGGGATTCTCTAATTTTGGATAGTAACGCAATTCTGACAACTTTCTATATCGGCACAAATCCAAATGATTTGATTGCTCATGCAACTGTTGTAAATAAGAATTCAGAATATATTGGACCAAAAGATTTAGTCCTGCGAAATGAAACAGTTCCGCAAAACTTATTAGCAAATGGGAAGTTTTCACGATTAAATATAGATAATCCGATTGGGGTAAATGTGCAGTCGGGCGGTTTTGAGATTACAGGTAAACTGACATTAACCCGTGGGATGCTTGGCAATACGACTGCGAATAACTTTACAATGGCAGATTCCACAGAAATTGAACGATACGTGGGGGCTTCATTAGCAAATGAACCGCTTTTTGCAGGTCGTGTTAATGTTCGATACAGTGGTATTGGAACATTAACAACAGGAGGAGAAATACCATCAAATCGAGATGCCTTACAAAATTTAAATGTTAACAACACAGATAGTTTAATATTATCGAAAAATGTGCAAGTCAATGATTCGCTTTTGCTGAGAGCTAAAATAATTGCTTTTAATGACACTTTGACCCATGCAAGCACAAATAACCCCGTATTTCAGGATACAACGTATTCGGAAATATCAGGTATTTTCCAAAGAAATAATTTAAAAATAGGAGAAAAGAACTATTTTCATAATCCATATACTTATATAATATTTAATACGGTAGAAAGTGCGAACTTCATTAGCGATATCACAATGGATATTCGTTCAGGAATCTATTCGGGCTTTGACGATACTCATTCGAAGGTGCGCCGATCATTTGAAATTTTGATGAAAGACGCTGCAGGAAATATTGTGGAAAATGGTTTCAATGCCGAATTTGGCTATGGTTGGCGTAATACTGTCCGTGAATTATATGATGAAACTTATTCTTTAAGGGATACATTTATTGATTTGATTCTTCAAAAATGGGATGGAACAGAGTGGGAGGATATGAAACCAAATCTTCCAAATATGGATAGTGCTCATAATTGGGCATGGCAAGTATTACCCGAGCTTTCTACCACGGGGAATTTTGCAATTGGATTGCCTGTTCATCTTGATATTTATTTGCAAGCAAAGGTATATTTGGAAGGTGCCTATGTGCCAAATTCACTTGGGGCTATGCGATTCGATTTATGGACAAGTGGATTGCTTTTGAATAATATCAATCCGAGCGATTTCCCATTCGATTTGGTCCGAAATATTGATTTTACACAAATTAAAACAATCCCCGATTCAGTTGTCGATTGGATTGTGCTAAATTTCAGGAATGTGAACAATCCTGAAGACCAATTTTCTAAATTACTTTTAATTAGATATGATGGAACAATTGTAGATATAGCAGGGAATAACAAAGTTCGTATAACACGTGCCGATTTCGATCCGATAGTGAGCGGGACAAAATTCGAGCTTACAATATTGCATCGCAATCATTCATCAGTCAAATCGCTTGACCCCATTGCTCTAATTCCTGAAAATAATTCGATGATATACGATTTTTCAAAGTCGGATTTTGTCTTTGGTGGAACAGCAGCGATGAAGTTAGTGGATATTACAAAAGGAAATCGTATTTATGCGATGCGTGCAGGATATTATATTAATGATGATAATTCAAGAAATCAAATGAAAGATGCCATTAATCCATTAACCGAACTTAAAGATTATATTACTCCTTGGGAAAATATATCCCAAACGGGTTATTTATTATTTGATTATAATCTTGATGGGATTGTGACAACAAAAGATTTCAATATAAGCTGGAATAATCGTTCAAAATAAGGACAAATGAAAATAGCTAAATACATATTGTTTTTTATTCTGATTTTAGTAAATATTTCAAATTCACAAGTTATTGATACAGTTGCAATTGTTAATGTTGATAATTATTCAAAACCTGCACCAAATCAATTAGAATTTGATATTTATTTAAAAAGAACATCAGACAAATGGATTTATTTTGCTAATTCGACTTTTCATTTAAAATTCAATGATCCATCAATTCAATTGAATGCAAATGATTTCCAAATTGAGAAGATTACAACATCTCTTCCGTATGGTATTATTTCGGGAGGAAACGTTACACCCCTAAACGGATATATTTCTTCCGAAAAGATTATTAATAATCAAATGAGTATTGGAATATTGGGACCTGATACTTATCAAGAATCTATATTAATACCACGCGATTCTCTTTACCTTTTAGGAAGATATAGAATTACAGCATTGAACAATCAATATTTGCCTAAACTATTAAATTTCGAGAACCCATTTAATTACTATCAAGCAATTGCATATAAAACAGATAAGGATTCAATAGTAGACAATGCGATTGTTTGGTTTCATCCCGATGATAATATAGAATTGAACCAAGATCCATCTCTTTTTGTATCATATAATATTAATGCGCCTGAGAAACTTCCTTTTATCTTGGAATTTTTTAAAGTGGAATATCTTACAACTTTAAAAAATGGTATCACTTGGAAGACAAAGTCTGAATATGACCTTGCAGGATATTCTATAACTCGAGCTTTGCGGATAAGTCAAATTTATAATCCAAATGGATTAACTTATGATACAATACTAACTTGGAAAGCGGGGGAACATTATAATTCTGCAATGATAGGCAAAGGAAATTCGCCAATCGGGAATTTTTATGGTCAATTTGTGGATACTATTCAATATCGTGGAGTTGAGTATTGCTATCGATTATATGCAAATTTTATCGATGAATATGGAAAGATAAAACCTGATACATTGCTTGCACAAGTTTGCGTGCCTATTCCAAATGCTGTGATAGTCGAAGCAAAGCCCACCCCCAATCCTTTTGCAGACAAAACTACTATTCAATATAAACTTGATGATGATGTGTATCTAACTGTGTATGTAATAGACCCAACCGGAAGAATAGTTCGCAAACTTAATGATAGAGAAACAGGGCAAGTTCTTGATAATAAGCAGCAAGCTCGGGGAATTCATTCTACAGTTTTTGAACCGCCACCAAATGTGTCGGTAGGAGTATATGAAATTATTTTCATAGCTTATCCAATTAATGACCCATCTATTGAGCTTTCTCGTTCTATTGTTAAAGTGGTGCTAATGCGGTGAAAAAGATAAAAGATAAAAAAGAATACAAGACTCCGAAATATACATTCGACAATTTAGCGTTTGTATTTTTTTTTATTTTTGTATCATCTTTAAATCATAATTTAACTTATTCTCAAACTCTAATATCAGTTGCACCAGATTCATTACATTTTATTGAAGAGCCTTTAAAGATACAAATTGATTCCAATTATTCGCATACTATTAAGTTATATTATTCTCTTGATTCAGGGAATACTTGGATTAGAATAAACGAACCAATAATCAATAATGAAGTAAATTTTTCGATTCCATTTACATTATCTCAATCTTTGAAAATCAAAGCAGTAGATGGAAAAATTAAGCCATTGAAATTAATTTGGGAAAATCCACATGCTCATTATGGCGAGATAAGAGCCACAAATTTTTCTCCCGATGGGAAACTGTTGCTTACTCTTGGGAAAGATGGTTGGATCAAAATTTGGCGAATATCCACAAAATCGCTGATTGATTCGCTCTTTATTAGGGATAATTCATACACTTACGATGCAAAATTTTTCCATTCTAATACGAAAATTCTTTTTTCATCCGGTAATAATTCATATCTCTGGGACAGAACTAATAATAGCGTGAATGTGTTTTATACTATCGGAAATTTCATTCGCAAAATCGATATTCACCCAAGGGATAATAAATTTGCTGTAATTACTGATGATAATAATTTAGCAGTCTTCCAGCAAACTTTTTTCTTGCCACTCCCAATATTTTTAAGATTATACAGTAATTCTACGTATAAGAATTCATATTCTTTGCGCTATTCTGAAAATGGAAATTCAATTGCCATTTCGACATTTAGTGGGAAAGTGATAATTACAAAAGCAAATTACAATTCCCAAGATATGGTCCTTAATTTAGAGAATTCGCCAATATTTTGTTCAGAATTTTGCAATAATGATCAATTCCTTGCCTATCCGAGTTCTGGTAATATTTTAAATTTATACGAATTTAATAATCAGCAAGTAAAGGGATTATTCCCCGCATTTGAATCATCGATTAGGGATATCAAGAGGTTCAAAACATCATATTTGGCAGCGGTATCGCTTGATAGCACTCTCCGAGAATGGTCTTTGGAGGATTATTCAAATTTGCCTGTAACGATTAAAGAGCCTTATGCTATTTTAAATCTTGATATTACAAGCACAGGCGATACTCTTGCTACATCAGGCAGGAATAATGCATTTCGTGTTTGGCAGAATTTCTCTCTTGACACAAATTCGCAAACAATTGATTTAAATATACGGCAAAAAATTTATATTAAAATCGCTGCAAATAAGGTTGCATATACAGTTGGGGATTCGTGCAAAATTGCTTTTCTGATGAGTTCGCAATACAGTAATATACTTTCGAAATTTCCATTATGGCATTTCGCATATAACTTACATATTCCATATAAATTATTTGATATTAGTGGTTTGCAATTATTTCCTAATAATGAGGTTTTTGAAATAAATAGCTTCAATTTTTTGAACGATACATTCAAATTATATGAAGGAATTGCTCTTTTAACTGATGAAAATCAAGGGACAATCGCTATTAGTGATATCAATGCTTTTGAACCTAATAATTTCTATTATATAATTGAAAATGAAGATGTTACAGTTCTATATTTTTGCACTCAATTGCCAACTCCTAAAATATTTATTTCCAATAATGAATTTTACGTCGAGCAAAAGGGGACAATTGATAATAATTTAAAATTTGAAACTAATTTGATTGAAGATGGAAATTTTTCGATTGAAATCTATTCCCTTGATGGTAAGTTATTGAAAAAAATAGATCAAGAATTGAAACACGGATTTTATTCTTTTGATATAAATTTGCAATCTATGAGTTCAGGAGTATACATTCTCAAGGTTGTATCAGTATCTCAAACAAAATATATGAAATTTTTAAAAATTTAATCTATAATTTTGAATTTTATGAAATTGAAAAATCTATACTTTCTTGTTTTTATCTTTATATGTCTTATTTCAGTTGAGGGGCAATCCCAAACATTTAAATATGAAATTATAGATATTTCAATTGATAATAATAAAGATACGGTTTTTATTCATAGAAAATTAGGTGATTGGTGGATCGGACCTTATGCAAGCGTCCCGTTTAATCTTTATTTTGGAAGATTAAATAATTATGAAAATCCACAAGTAATTCCTGATTATATTAGTAATACAATT
>DIEP01000001.1:0-8563 GCA_002418685.1 Ignavibacteria bacterium UBA5771 | reverse complement strand
TGGGGCACAGGTATGTTCCTTGCTCTCATTAATAGAAAATTCAGCAATACCGAAACAACTCTGGAAGGAGATACTTTGAATACGAGCTATCAGAACTCATCAGCTTTAAATTATATCTCAATTTCACCTTATTTCCGGTATGAACTTGAATTTTTAGATGGGCTATTTGGTTTTGGCGGACTGGATTTTGATATTCCACTTTCCTCCAAAGGCGAGATGACTAAGCAATTTAATAATTCCGAATATATTGATGAGAAATATTCATTTAAATATAATTCTCAAAATTTCAGATTGGGATTGCAATTAGGTGTCGGTTATGAAATTTTTAATGTAAATCTATTTACAACTGCTCGTGCGAACCTCTCACCTTATTTTGCAATACATTTTGGGACAAATTATTTGTCTGATTTAAATTCGAGTTATAATGGGGTTACTTTCCAATTGGGATTGACTCTGAAATTCGGTCCCGATAGAGTCACATTAGATACTCATCGGTTTAATCCTAATTATATTGAACCACCAGCTTATTTAGCATCATTAACTAATGAAATTGGTGTGACTTTTCCAGGCTTCAGAAGCATTGATCCTTTGCCCGCAGCGTATCTTACTCATGTTCCGGAACCAATAGTAATCGCAGAAGTTCCCAAGCAAATAGAAGTTCCACCACAAAAAGAGCAAGAAATTACTCCAACTCCACCACGTCCAAACATAAGAGTAAGGGCATTGGATACAATGAGATTTTCTTATCCAAGTTCGAGTGCAACAGATCTTACTCCTGCACTTACTGAATATCTTAATGCAGTGGCTGAATTTCTAATTTCAAATCCAGGTTATAGAGTTGTAGTTGAGGGTCATTCAGACGATAGAGGAACAACAGCTCAGAATTTAGATCGTTCGATTCGACGTTCAGTTGTAATTATGCAGTACTTATTGAGTAAAAATATTCCTCGAGAGAGAATAATAACGGCGGGTTATGGTTCGGTGAGACCACTTGTCCCGAACACCACAGAAAGAAATCGAGCTATTAATAGACGAGTCGAAATTATAATATTAAGATAAATTATGGAAAAAAATAAAACCTTTTGTGTTATCGAAGATAATACACCAAATCGCAAATTGTTTGCGATGCTTATCAAGAAAAGTGGCTATAATGTAGTTGATTTTGAAAATGCTGCAACATCTCTTAATTGGTTGAATGCTAATTATGCAGATTTGATTATCGTTGATATACTATTACCGGATATGAATGGATCAGAACTTTTGAAAGAAATTAAACAAATGCCTCATTTAAAAGATTCTGTTGTTATAGCTATTACGGGTTTTTCGTCTTCGCAAGACAGAGATAAATTTCTCGCTATGGGATTCGACGGTTATATTTCCAAACCAATTAATACAGCAACATTTATTGCAGATTTAGAGCAATTTTTAAAATAATATAAAAATTAAAGATGAAAAATATTAATAATGATGATAATTTCCAAATTAATAATTTAAAAAGAAAATCGGTATATAGTCTTTCCCGAACATACCCCGCTTATTTAATTTTGATTTTATTACTTATTTCCAGCTATTTTATTTACGATACAACAAAAAATAATGTTGCAACAGAAAATAAGAATCAGTTCGAGAAATCTACAAAATCCGTCGAAATCCGCCTGCAAAACCTATTGCAATCGGATTTGGAAATTTTGCAGTCAATGCGAGGTCTATATGATATGCTTCCAACGGTTGTTCGCGACTATTTCGAAATCTACGCTACTGTTCCTGTAAAATCGCATGTCTCTATCAAGAGCATTGCATATATTCCTTACATTAATATCGCACAAAAGCCCGAATATCTCTATAATACATACTCTATTGGATATTATTATTATAAAATACATCCCGAAGGAGAGCGAGAATTCTATTTTCCTGTTCAAATGGTTGTCCCTTTTGATAATTATAATAATAAACTTTTAGGCTTTGATTTAGCAACGAATTCAATAACTACAACTGCAATCGAAAAAGCTCGAGATGAAAATCTTATTGTTTCAACACCTGTGTTCAATTTCGATTTGAGAAATAATGACCAGACATTCTTTGTTCTTTCGCCTATATACTCAAAAAATTCTGATATTTCTAATTCGCAAGACAGAATAAAGAATTTTGTAGCCTGTTTAGCTTTAGAAATAAATAGTCTTAACTTTTTTAAAGAGGCTCTTGCGGGAGCAAAAAGTACCAAGACTGCCAATTTCCCAACGGATTCTAATATTATCTATAAATTTTATGACTTGCAGGGTGCCAATAAAAAAGTGAAGATTTATGAATCTCCAAATTCGCACTTATTGACTCAGGGTTATAAACCATTGCTCAATAGTGTAGTGCCTTTCAAAATCGCAGATAGGGAGATTGCTCTTGAATTTTATACTTCACCGTCCTTCCAAAATTCAATGCAGAGCAGTTTGGCATATATTGCTTTAGCTATCTCATTATTGCTTTCATTTGCGCTTTTCGGTTTTATACTTGCTATTATTACAAGTCGTGGGCGTGCTTTGGATTTGGCTGAACGGATGACAAGGTCACAACGCCGGATTTTGGAAACAACTCGAGATATAATTGCATCAATGGATTTTAATGGTAATTGGAAGTCAATGAATAATGCTTCTTATTATGTTTTTGGTTATCAAAAAGATGAAATGCTAAAAATGAATTTCTTTGATCTTGTTATTGACGAGAAAGATAAAGAGAATTTGAAAAGTCTAATTGCAAACCCAAGCAGTAATGAAGTTGTTTCGAAGCTCGATATACAAATGAAGAAATCAGATGGTAACCCTATTGTGATGAATTGGAACCTCGTTATTTCATTTATTGATAAGCTTATTTATGCTATTGGAAGCGATGTTACACTTGAAAAGAAAGAAGATGAGGAATCTCGATTGCGTTCCCAACAGATGCGACTTGCTTCATTCTTTATCCAAGAATCAGCTCAAGCCAAATCTCTCTATACAATTAAAACAAACCATCAATTAAGAAATTCTTTAACAAGTGTTTTGGGATACTTGCAGTTACTTGACCAAAAATTGTATGACAATCAGGATGAAATGTATTCTTACATCAAGCTTGCAGAGCAAAGCAGTGAGGAAATTTATACTTATTTATCAGATATTATGGACTCTACAATGAGTAATGAAAATCATAGTGTGCTTACACTTGAAGATTCAAGTATTAATTTAGGCAATTTATTAAAAGAAATTGAATCTGCTTTTGCACAACAATCCAGTAATTACGGAAAAATCATTCTCAATATTCCAGCTGAAGCTGATTCAATTATTATCACATCCAATTTAAATTATCTTAAAGAATCATTAACTGATATATTAGCATCATATAGTCAGAATATGAATGAAAATGAAATATTATTTCAATTCGAGCGAGATACATTAGAAAATTCTATACAAATCCAAATCATTTCAAAACCAAATCAATTGACAAGCGAAATGATTAATCTATATAAAGAAAATCAAGATAATTTAATTGATGCAATTCGTTATGATAAAGATGATGTTCTATTCAGATTGGCAGCATCTGCATCAAAAATTCATACACTGAATGGACAAATTGTTTATGATACATTAGGCATAAATGAAGATAATATTGCAATAATTACATTATCAATTGAAAATATTTTGTAATTTGGCTTGATAATTGATTTACTAATTTTTTGAAACCTAATGGATTGAAATTTATGAAAAAAATTTTAATAATTGATGATGCACCGTTTATTCTCGAATCAACTAAAGCATTACTGCAATTTGAAGGTTATGAGGTAATTACAGCAAAAGATGGTCAAGAGGGCTTGGATTTACTTGCACTCGAAAAACCTGATCTTATTTTATGCGATATTGCAATGCCAAATGTCGATGGCTATTCTGTGCTTAAAACGATCAAAAGCAACCCATCACTTTCTCGTATTCCTTTTATTTTTCTAACTGCTTTTACAGAAAGACAAAATATACGCACTGGTATGCAACTCGGAGCGGATGATTTTTTAGTAAAACCATATTCTCGTGATGAACTCATCTCTTCCATTAACACTCAATTGCAAAAATCATCTCTTCAATCTCAGGCTATTGCAGAAAAACTTCAAGAAGTAAACTATTCAGTAACACAAGTTTTGCCTCATGAATTCCGCACCATTTTGAACCAAATAATGGGTTCAGCAAAATTTATGAAAAGCAATGCGAACAGAATTTCTCCCGAAGAAATAATTGATCTTGTCGATGATATTATTGAATCTACAAAACGACTTTTGACAATAACTGAAAATTATCTTATCTATGCTCGTATTCAATCAATTTCCGCTAATGACGAGGAAATTGAGCAATTGCTTGCTTTCACAACAGTCGAACCCGCAGCTATTCTTTATGATACGGCAGGATTTATTGCTTCTAAATATTCACGGGTCTCAGATTTAATAGTGAATGCGGATATATATGAGATTTCTATTTCAATGGCTTCTGAAAGCTATCATAAAATTATTTCTGAACTCATCGACAATGCTTTTAAATTCTCGGAAGCGGGAACACCCGTTGAAGTTTCTGCTGATATAATTGATGAAAAGTTTATTATCCAAATTAAAGATCATGGGAGGGGAATTTCTCAAAAACAAATTGAAGATATTGATGCACTTGTCCAATTCGAAAGGAATATTTTCGAGCAACAAGGTGTGGGGTTGGGTTTGATTATTGCCAAGAAATTGACCGAGCTACATAGAGGGGTATTCAATATCGAAAGTCAAGAAGGCAAAGGCACGACTATTACTTTGTCGCTACCATATAAACATGTATTTTAAGTTTGAATTGTAATTGATAACGTAAGTCAATACTATGATATAAGGCAAGTAATCTCCACTTGTTCCATTTGGTGGAGGATCCATTTTTGTTATGTTTCTGAAATTTCCTCTAATAATAAATGACTTCCATAAATAACAATTTAAAGAACACTTAAATCATAACTTCCTGGAATTGGGAATTGTGTGCCACCAATATGAATACTTGGATAAAAATTTTTGTAAAAATGTTCAAATTTATTATATACAACTTGTAATTATTTATATAATAATATATTTAAAAAAATAAAAAATAATTATTATTAAATTCATAAATTCTTTAGAATTACAAGTTTTATTTGTAAAATAATAATTATTGAATTGTATTTCCAATATAATTATGATTTAAGTGTCTAATTTTCTAAAAATTCATCAAATTTAAAAATAATAATAAAATGCAGAAGAAACATTTTTTAAATATAGGACTTATTGCCCTTGGTTTAATTTTGGGTTTGCTTATTCAACCGGTTATTTCTGGCGACAACATATATGACCAAATCAAAAGGCTACAAGAAGTTTTGAGCACTGTCGTTAAAAATTACGTTGATCCCGTTGATACACAGAAAATATCAGAAGCAGCAATAAAAGGAATGCTTAATGAGTTAGACCCGCATTCCGTTTATATTACCTCAGAAGAGATGAAACAAGTCGATGAGGATTTTCAAGGAAGTTTTGATGGTATTGGCGTTCAATTCGATATTATGGATGATACTATTGTGGTAATTTCACCAATTGCAGGTGGACCCAGCGAAAACGTCGGTATTCAATCAGGTGATAAAATTATTAAGATAGATAATGAAAATGCTGTTGGAATTAACCGTGATGATGTTCCCAAAAAGCTCAGAGGTCCCAAAGGCACAAAAGTTACTGTTGATATTAAAAGGAGCAATAATCCTGAATTGCTACATTTTGAAATAATTCGCGACAAAATACCACTGTATACCGTCGATGCTTCATTTATAGTTGATAGCACAGATATAGGCGTCATAGTTGTTAATAGATTTGCTGCAACAACTCACGAAGAGTTAGTTGATGCTGCTCAAAAATTATCACAACAGGGTATGAAAAAACTGATTCTTGACCTTCGTGGAAATCCTGGAGGCTTTTTAAATCAAGCAGTAATGATGGCAGATGAGTTCTTGCCGGGTGGTGATACAATTGTTTATACAAAAGGAAGACGTCCCGAATTTGATGAATTATTCACATCGACACAGGGTGGATTGCTCGAAAATATTCCATTAATTGTATTGGTGAATGCCGGCTCTGCATCGGCAAGCGAAATTGTGTCGGGTGCCATTCAAGATTTGGATAGGGGATTGATAGTTGGCGAGACATCCTTCGGGAAAGGTTTGGTCCAGCGGCAATATCCATTAAGTGATGGAGCGGCATTTCGATTGACTATTGCAAGATATTACACACCGTCGGGTCGTTCAATTCAAAGACCTTATAAAGACAAAACAGAGTATCGTTCGCTTGTTGGACGTATCGAATTACAAGAAGGCTCAAATATAGGAACTGCACTTGAAAATGTTAAAAAAGAAATTGCCGCAGAAAATGCCAAAAAGATAAAAGAAGGAAAAAAGAACGAAGTTATAAATATTGATTCAATTCCAATTTATTATACTCGTTCGCGAAGAACGGTGCTTGGAGGTGGCGGAATTATTCCTGATTATATTGTTAAATCGGATACGCTTACTAATCTAACAGTTGATTTGAGGCGCAATCGTATTTATTATGAGTATTATGATAAATACTTGAATAATGGAAAAGAAATTAAAGAAAAATATGGAGAAGATTTTACAAGTTTCCTGCGCAATTGGCATCCAACACAGAAAATGATGAATGATTTCAGAAAAGTTGCAGAAGAAAAGGATGTTAAATGGAATGATAGTCTTTTTGCCATTGATCAACAATTTATCGAAACTGAAATAAAAGGGACGATTGCTCGAAGTCTATGGGATAGAAATGCGTATGTTCAAATATATTATCAAAATGACAAGCAGCTAAATACTGCTAAAAATTTATTTAATGAAGCGAAAAAAATTGCTGAGAAGAAAAGCAAATAATTTCTTAATTTTACATTTTAACGAAAATAGAATTGGAAGAATTCAATGAATGTTCGTAAATATGCAGAAGTCGAAGAGATAAACAAAATTCGTAATCAAATAATTTACAAGGAATTGCTATCTCAGGATGTAAATTTAAGTTCAATGGATGCGCTTGATAGTGATTTAATCTTGAATATGGGACCGCAACATCCAGCAACCCACGGAGTATTAAGACTCGTTTTGCGTATTGATGGCGAAACAGTTATTAATGCAGTTCCCGAATTGGGTTATCTCCATAGAGGTTATGAGAAACTGGCGGAAAATGTAACTTATCATGAATTTATACCTCATACTGATAGATTGGATTATATTTCTCCAATGTCCAATAACGTAGCAATAGCACTTGCAATTGATAATGCAATTGGGATACAAGCTCCTCCGCGAGCTCAATGGATACGAGTGCTTGTTTCAGAACTAACTCGTATAACCTCTCACTTGATGGCAATGGGCTCAACTTGCCTTGATTTAGGGGCTATGACTATATTTTNNTATGGACATTTGTCGAAAGAGAAAAACTTTATGATATTTTTCAGGAAATATGTGGCGCCCGTTTTACTACAAGCTATGCTCGTATTGGGGGAGTTGCAAATGATATTTCCGATGATGTCATTCAAATGATAAAAAAATGGGCTGAAGAATTTCCTGAAAATTTAAAGAAAAGCGAAAAATTAATTCATCGAAATAGAATATTTATAGATAGATTAGCAGGTATTGGAATACTTGAACCTGAGAAAGCTATTCAATTGGGGGCAAGTGGTCCTGTTCTGCGTGGTTCAGGAATTTCTCAAGATTTAAGGCGCGACGAACCTTATCTCATCTATGATCAATTAGATTTTAATGTGATTACTCATGATGGATGTGATAGCTGGGCTCGCTATATGGTTCGTATTAAGGAGATGTATGAGAGCCAAAAAATGATATTGCAAATCCTTGATAAAATGCCAAAAGGGGAAATAATTGCAAATGAACCAAAATCTGTATTACCAAAAAAGAAAGAAGTCTATACCAAAATGGAAGAGCTAATTCAAGATTTTATGTTGATAAATTTTGGTGCAGCCCCACCAGTCGGAGAAACATACACTCCTATTGAATCGCCAAAAGGTGAATTAGGTTTCTTTATTGTATCTGATGGAACGGGAAACCCATGGAAATTAAAAATGCGATCTCCTTCAACTTGCAACTTACAGACATTACCTTATATGGTTAAGGGTTCGATGATTTCAGATACTGTTATAATAATTGGTTCAATTGATCCAATTATGGGGGAAGCTGATAAATAAGAACAAGTTTTGCTGATAAAGTAATCTTTTTATAATTCATAACTTAATGAAAAATCCAGAAATTATAATATATAATGATATCTGGATTTTTTTATTGGGTTTGACTTTAGTCAAATAGGCAAAGAGTATCATTAATGAAAAACCCACAGAAATAAAAATTGAAGACAGCCATAATCCATCAGCATTTTTATAAAAACAAAATTACCCTAATCCATTAAGATGAAAATTGATAGGAAAGTGTTAAAAAACTTGAATATAAAGCATTGAAATAAAAAAGTGGATCCAAGGGGGATCGAACCCCTGACCTC
>DIEP01000070.1:3254-18629 GCA_002418685.1 Ignavibacteria bacterium UBA5771 | reverse complement strand
GGAATGCTTTCAGCAATCACGCGAATTCCTGTCAGGGGAGATTTAGCAATGACAGGCGAAATTACACTTCGAGGGAATATTTTGCCAATTGGTGGCTTGCGTGAGAAATTGCTCGCTGCAAAAAGATACGGCATTAAAACAGTTCTAATTCCAAAAGAAAATCAAAAAGATTTGGACGAGATTTCTGATTTTATAAAGGAAGGTCTTGAAATTATCCTTATCGAACACATAACAGATGCAATCCCCATTGCATTAGAAAGACCAAAGGAAGTAATTGTGAGCAGGATGTAAGTGCCGGGTTCTGAAAAAAAGTATTGACACACCCCCTAACCCCTCTATAATAGGTGGTTAGGGGATTGTCTCTCACCCATGATTAAAATCATAGGCTATGAATAAATCTTTTCATTTTTTTGCATAGACGCCCCGCCCAATAACTGCAACTGCCACTTATATTATTCTATAGTTTTTATATCAACGCTGTGAACCATATATTCACCTGTGTCCCAATTGACTAAAAAATATAATTTATTATCAAGTGTTCCTATTAGCTTCATATTGGCGATCTTATCACTTTGGGGCATTGTAATCGACATTTCACTGATAAAATCACCTTTGAGAGAGTAAATTTGCATCGCAAACGGTGACATTGCATTTATAGTATCGTTAGTTTTAATTGTATTAGATTCATCCTGCTTTAATAAAACATATATTCTATCATTGTCCATAGCTAAATCCGAAAAATAATAAATTGTATGAGGTTTGATAGAAGTATACTCTTTCATAAAATCTTTTATAGGTCCTATGACTACTTCAAATTCCCTCAATATTTGATGAAGTATGCCCTGTGGTTTTATAACTTGAATACGTCCAACTTTGTTTTGCTCAATTTGAAATGTTAGAAAAGTTGCATTCATTGAGGAGAACAGCACGAAATCTCCTTGATTATTATTATAAATACTGGAACCATAAAATGGGTTGAAATCTTTTTTCGTATTCCTTCGGATATCATCAATTTTTAAGAGAACCTCGCATTTTTCTTTAAATGGATCGAATTTGAAAAATATTGCACCCTTTTCGCCCTCCAAATTTCTACATTTCTCAGCACTGCAATCAGAAAACCGACCTAATATGTATAATGAATTATTATATGACAAAATTTCATTATAATACGCACTATAAGCATTATTACTATCTAAATGCAGTTCAAATATTTCATTGGTTTGATTAGTATCTTTTCCATGCCATGTTGCTATATCAATAAATGAAATATTCAATGTCACATTAGTATCATTAGATGCAGAAATAGATTTTATGACATTATTAATCTTTGGTAATGTTAGAAAGACAAGCAAAGAATCATCTCTATCGTTAAAAATTAAAAAATTTACAAAAGAAGGGTCAAAAGTTGATGGTAAATTATCCCAATATTTTTTGTTTAATGTGTCTCTCAACTTATAATAATCGAGTATTTTATTTGGCACTTCATAAATATGGGATATATCGCCTGTCATCAAATCATACTTCTGTATGTTGAAATTAAAGCCATCAAGAAGATAGAATTTGTTATTTTTATTATTTAAATAAATTTTATTTATTAATGAAATATTTGTATCTCCACCTTTCAATAATGTTCCGCTTTGTTTGGAAAATACTAATGGATTCGTATTTTTAAAGAACTGATTGAGTGAATTAATATTATCGTTCAATTTATAGAGACTTTCATTTAATAAAGTGAAGCCCATATTGTCCAATATTATTATGCTTGGGTTAATGTTGATATCCAAATAAGAAGTGATTGCGGTGTCCCTTTTATCAAGTATATTCTTGATTTTCACATCGTGTTCAAGTTTCTTTTTTGTTTTACTATTAAGGAAATTATTTACAATTAAAAATTCATTATCCTTGGTAATTTTATCTTTCATTCTGCCTCTAACTGCACCCATCTTTGCGTAAGTGCAATTAATGCAACCTTCGAGCGAGATGATATAAAAAAAGTTATATTCATTCTTTGAAATTTCTTCAAAGAAATTAGGAATGGAACTTACCACCGTCGAATCTTTCAGACTTGTATTAGTCGTATTTAGAGAATTGGCAGNNTTCAGAACTGTATTAGCCGCATTTAGAGAATTGGCAGGTAAAGTTATCTGAGCAATGGTATTATTAGATGTAAAGATATTGAGAATGAATAATACAATAAAGAACAGTTTTTTGAGACTTGCATTATTTTTCATATTTTTTTCTTGTTAAATAATGGACTGAACGAACAAAATTAATGAAAATTATTCACCTCCATTTCTCCTCAAAAATGATTTTAAAATTTGTTAATTAAAATTACAGGTACTGCCCTTTCGCAGATTCATCATTATAGAATAAATCAAAGAGATGAGTCTCCTCCCCTTACTCTATAAATCTGAAGCTGACAATACCTGTTGTGTTTATTTTTTATAAATAAACTTTCACTGAAAAAGAACTTTTTTAATTTGCGCATTTCCCTATATTGTTAATGTCGACGAAACGGGAAAATGTGACATTGAATCCCATTCCTCGAGGGTTCCCTTCAAGAAAATCAAGCAACAAATTAGCTACTGCGTCAAATATATCATTTCTGTTAATAAAATTAGAATGATAATATTTGCCACTCATTATCCTCGCAATATAGCGAAAGGTTTCTATGATTTCATCAATTCTTAACATTTTAAATACAGAAATTCATCTGTGAATTCTGCTAAATTTAATTATGCAAATTAATAAATAAATTATTAAATACAAATAAATACCATAAAGCAATCAATATTCAATCCTATCCTCTTTTTGCAGCCATTCAGCAAATACGTCGAAAGCATTGTTATTTTCAAGATGAATCATCTTAATTTGTTTCTTAGAATCATCAAGGCATAATTCATTATGAATAAATTCATCGCTAAAGCCAATTCTTGCTGCTTCAGAATGGGTATTGGCATAATATACTGTTTTAATCTTTGCCCAATAAATTGCTCCCAAGCACATTGGACACGGCTCGCACGATGAATATATTTCGCAATCAGAAAGATCGAATCTTCCAAGAGTGCGAGATGCTTGTCGTATTGCATTTATCTCCGCGTGTGCCGTTGGGTCATTATCAATTGTCACTGTGTTGTGTGCTTCCGCGATTATTTCTCCACCTCGCACAATTACTGCACCAAATGGTCCTCCGCCATTGCTAATCCCAAGGCGGGATAGTTCGATTGCCCTTTGCATAAAAAATGAATTCATAAATATTCCGAAATAATTTGAACATAAAATTAAGAATTTTCTATAATTTTGAGTTATTTTTAATTTTAATTTGGAGAATTATGATGTCAAACAAAATCGCGCTCGGTCTCACGTTATTATTTTCTCTATTTTTTCTGAATTCTTGTGCAAAAAAAGGAGAGAAAATTTATAAAGTCCCTGAAATTAATAAAAATCTTCACACTTTAAATAGTCAAGACCTCTTTTCATTCCAAAGAATAAGCGAACCGCGGGTTTCTCCCGATGGGAAATGGGTAGCATTTATAGTCGCAACTCCCTCAATTGAAGACAATAAGTCTTATACAGATTTATGGGCAATTTCTTTAGAAACAAAGGAGCTAATTCAACTAACAAACGACAAGTATTCAGAATCAAACCCAACTTGGTCGCCCGATAGCAAGAAGTTAGCATATATTTCTAATAAAGAGAAAACGCCACAAGCATATATTATAGATTTCCCGAAAGGTGGGATAAAGAAGGTGAGTTACCATAAAAATGGAGTGGCAAATCTTCAGTGGTCACCGAAAGGAAATTTTATAACTTACACCAGTGATGTGAAAATGAAGGAAGGTGTCTCAGACCTCTATCCACAATATCCGAAGGCGGATGTTAGAATATATGATTCATTACCTGTTCGCCATTGGGATGAATGGGAAGACAATCTATATAATCATCTATTTATATCTTTTGCTGATGGTTCAAGGTCTTTGGACTTGACTCCCGACGCAATGTATGATATTCCAATGAAACCTTATGGAGGTAGAGAGGAAATTGCATTTTCACCTGACGAAAGTGAATTGGCTTTTACAGCTAAATTCGATAGTGATTATGTGAATAGTACAAATTCAGATATAATACAAGTGCATCTTTCTTCATCTATACATAAAGGCGATATATCTTCTAAAAAAGAATCTATGAAAGATTTAGGATTTTCATTGGGAGATAATATTACTTCAAATATGATGGGTTATGACAAAGACCCACTTTATTCTCCTGATGGGCAATGGCTCGCATTCAAAAGTCAGGAAAGAGCAGGCTTTGAATCTGATAGGGTCAGAATTATGCTTTATAATAGACAATCAAAAGAAATGCATGAATTAACAAAGAATTTTGACCAATGGGTTGATGAATTTGTTTGGTCCCCCGATTCCAAAATGATCTATTTGACTGCAACTGATTCTGGATCTTATGGCTTATTCCAATTCAATATTGTAGATAATAGCTATAAAAGATTATCTCAGAGAAATTGGGATTATGGGCAAGGGCTGGAAATTACACCTGATGGAAGCAAGCTAATCTATGGAAAACAAAACGTAAATAATCCACTTGAATTATATACTCTTGATCTCGGGACATTGAAAGAATCGCAATTGACGCATTTCAATGATGAAAGATTGAAATATATCGAACCGATTAAATATGAATCTCGTTGGTTCAATGCTCTTGATGGGCAAAAAGTGCAAGCATGGGTGTTTTATCCACCAGATTTCGATTCCACAAAGAAATATCCAATGATTACATTTTTGCAAGGTGGTCCGCAAAGTATGACCAGTCCTAATTTTCATTATAGATGGAATTTCAGCTTATTTGCATCTCAAGGATATGTTGTGATTGCTTCTAATCGCCGTGGTTCTCCAGGATTCGGTCAAGCATGGGTTGATGCAATTAGCAAAGATTGGGGTGGCAAGGCAATGGACGATATTCTTGCTTGCACAGACCAATTTAGCGAAATGCCATTTATCAATAAGGAGGGGAGATGTGCTATCGGCGCAAGTGCAGGCGGATATGCTGCATTTTGGCTTGAGGGACATCATCAAGGTAGATTCAAGGCATTCGTAGCCCATTGTGGCGTATTTGATCTTATCAGCGATTATGGTTCCACCGAAGAACTTTGGTTCCCAAATTGGGAATATGGTGGTCCATATTGGAAACCCGAAAATCGCCAAAATTATGAAAAGAATTCGCCGCATAATTATGTTCAAAATTGGGATACACCAATATTAATAAGTACAGGTGAGTATGATTTCCGATTGCCATACACTCAAAGTTTGGAAGCATTTACAGCGGCGCAAGTTCAGCATATACCTTCTGAAATATTGATTTATCCGAATGAGACTCATTTTATAACAAAACCGCAGGATTATTTAGTGTGGTTCGATAAAGTAATGAAGTTTCTGGATAAGTATTGCAAAAAGTGAAAAGGCGATAGGGAACTGTCCCAAAAGCCAAAAATCATATAAATAAATAGCTTGAAGGAATTATAAACGGAATAATGGTCATTGCGAGTAAGTATATTTGCGAAGCAATCTATTTGATTAATGAGGTTGTTTCGTAATTGACGCCACTCGCAATGACCGTTCCGATTAAGTTGGCATTGCCAAATTTTTCCCAGAAGGTGTGTAATAAACAAACTCACAAAAAGCGGAGTTACCTAAAAAGTCCAATGAAGACACTATATTAAAAAAGCCTCGCCGTCGGGGGGAAGTGACGGTGAGGCATGCAGCATAAAGAAGATAACGACTCTCGTCGTCGAGCGGGAAACGAGACTCGAACTCGCGACCCTAACCTTGGCAAGGTTATGCTCTACCAACTGAGCTATTCCCGCATTTGATTTTTTTTGGAATTCAAAATTACACAATTCCAAATAAATAACAAAATATTTTTTCCTTTAAATGAACGTTTTCTTCATCTGTATTAACAAATATCTTGCCAATTTATTGTTAATCTGAATAAAATTCTAATTTATCTTCAATTTCTTTTCTATAATGGACTCTATTAAGGAAAAGTCCTGTGGGAGGGGCAAATCCCGATGCCAGACTTCTATTCTCTTTTGATAAAGCATCTTGAATATCTTCCAAACTGCGTTTTCCTCTTGCATAATCTATCATCACGCCGACTAATGCACGCACCATTCCATATAGAAAATGATTTGAAACGACAGTATATTTATATATATCGTTGGGTAATTTTTCCCAATGAGATTTGCTAATAATGCAATTGTTGTTTTTTATATCATCATTGATTTTCGAAAATGTTGTAAAATTGTGATTGCCAAGAAAAATTTCAGATATTTCGAATAATTTATTTTCATCAATATTATATTTAAGTTCAGAAATATAATTTCGTTTAAAAATAGAAATATCTTTCCCAATGTAATACTTATATTCACGAGCAATTGCATCGAACCTTGGATGAAATGGGAAATCAATATATTTTGCTTTACTGATTTTAATATCTTTTTGAAGTGCAGAATTCATTGCAAGAGCAATCTTTTTTACCGGAATAATTATTTTATCAATCTTCGCCGAAGCGATTTGCCCAACCGAATGCACACCCGCATCAGTTCTTCCTGCTCCAATAAAATTGGTAGTAGTATTGGTCAATTTCTCCCAAGTATTTTGCAATTCTCCTTGAATTGTCATAGCATTTTTCTGGATTTGCCAACCTCCATAATTTGTTCCGTCATATTCAACCAAGAAAACTATTGACAACATAATCAAACTGTATTTGAATTGTATTCGTTTATATTAATAATTTCAAAAATAAGATATTCGATGAAAAGAATCATTATTATTCTGACTATTCTTTTTTCTACTATAAATTCAAGTTTTGCCGATAAGATATTAATTCCAATGGACCTTGCACAGTCTGATCATTTGAAATCTTATGGGCTTGTGTATTGGACTCTTAAATTGCCTCAAAATGTGGATTGGCTGCTTAATTATCGAGGTGGTTCATTCTTAACCGGATACAGGGAGGACATAGTTGCAGAATTACGTATTCGTGGAATTTCATTCGAAGTCCTTTCCGATGATGATGCTGACGGCATTTTGAATTTAATAAAGGGTGATAATGTCAATATGGAAGACGTAATACTCGAGAAAGCTCCCAAGATTGCTGTTTATGTTGCACCGGGCAATAAGCCATGGGACGATGCAGTCAGATTAGTGCTTGAATATGCTGAAATTCCTTATGATATAGTTTGGGACGAAGAAGTTTTGCGTGGCGATTTAAAAAATTATGACTGGTTGCATTTGCATCATGAGGATTTCACCGGGCAGTATGGGAAATTTTGGGCAAATTACCAAAATCAACCATGGTATATTCAACAAGTTACCTTAAATGAAAATATGGCAAGCAAACTCGGATTTTCCAAAGTATCGGAAATGAAGAAAGCGGTTGTATCAAAGATGCGCGAATTTGTGGCAAACGGTGGTTATATGTTCGGAATGTGTAGCGCAACCGACACTTGGGATATTGCCCTTGCAGCTTTAAATGTCGATATTTGTGGGGATATGTTCGATGGCGATCCTGCTGACCCACAGGCAAATTCTAAACTTGATTTTTCACAAACGCTTGTTTTTGAAAATTTTCATTTAATACTCGATCCATTTATTTATGAATTTTCTGATATTGATGTAAATCCAGCAGAAACAACAGTAGATCCTGGAAGTGATTACTTCACGCTTTTTGATTTTTCGGCAAAATATGATCCATTACCGACGCTTTTGACACAAGATCATGCTAATATTATTCATGGCTTTATGGGACAAACAACAGCATTTCATCAGCGGTTTATAAAGAAAAATGTGATAATTCTTGGACAAAAAGACGGGACCGACGAGGTGAAGTATCTGACTACTAATTTTGGCAAAGGATTTCTTTCATGGTATGGGGGACACGACCCTGAGGATTATCAGCATTTTGTAGGAGATCCTCCGACGGATTTATCTTTACATAAAAATTCGCCCGGATACAGATTGATACTTAATAATGTGCTTTTCCCCGCTGCAAAAAAGAAAGTGTTGAAAACTTAATCTATTATTTTAAATTTATTAACATCGATTTGATTGCCTGAAATCACAATTCTGTCGTTTTTTAAAAATTTATAATTAGCATCAGGAATTATTACTCTTCTTGCTTTCATATTATCTCGCGATTTAATTAGAATTATTTCGATATTAAAGCGATTTCTGATGTTAAGATCTTTAATAGTTTTTCCAACGAAAGATTTCGGAACATCAAGTTCCTGCAAAGTATATTGCCCAAAAATTTGAATTCCTTCTTCTGCATTTGAGAGTGTTAAACTTGAAGCTAAATTCAATGAAACATCATACTTTTTAATTTCTTGATTATATATTTCATCTAAATCTTTCCGAGTAATTATCCCAACGATTTTTTTGGAATTTAGGTCATCAACAACAGGCAAATAATCTGATTTGCTTTGATTCATCAAATCCCAAGCAGTTTTTAAAGTTTCGGATGATTCTATTATAGGGAAATTTTTGCTTGCAATATCACCCGCAATTAAGAGTTCCCCCAATGTATCTTGGTCCAGCAATATTTCGCGAACTTGATCTATTGAAATAAGACCGATGAAATTCTCTTGTTTATCAACAACAACTAAAACTGATAAATTTTGTGAAAGTAATTTTTTGACAATCTCTTTAAAATTTTCATTTTCTGGGACGACGTTATAATTACTTGTATAAACCTCATTTACAGGTATTGAATTGAGAATGTTCATCTCTGTTTTTTGTGCCAGAAGTAAATTATTTTTTGCAAGAGGAATTATATAAATAGATTCGTTTACTAATCTACGAGAAATTACAATGCTAATTATGCAAGTGATCATTGTGGGCAAAATAAAATCTTGATTCTTTGTTAATTCAAAAATCATAATTATTGAAGTCATAGGTGCGTGAATTGTCCCTGATAATAAACCTGCCATTCCCACAATCACATACGCTTCGGGCTTTGGAGCTAATTCGGGGGATATATAGTTGCAAAGAAATCCAAAGAAAGCTCCCAAACTTGCTCCTATAACAAGGGTTGGAGCAAATACACCACCCATACCTCCCGAACTTAATGTTAAGGATGTTGAGAAAATTTTTGCAAAAATCAAAATAAGTGCAATATACCAAACAATGTCATTTTGGAGAAACCCATCGATTGTGCCATAGCCCGCTCCCAAAACCTGAGGTAAAACAAGCCCCAATGTTCCCAATAGTAAGCCCCCACAAATCGCCTTTATGTATCTATTTATATGAATTTTAGTTTTTACAAAATCTTCAAGCCAATAAAGAAATTTAATAAATAAAAAAGAAATAAAACCCGACAAAATTCCTAAAATTGCAAATAGCAAAAATTCAAATCCATTATGTAATTGATAATGCACTGATGAAAAAGAAGCAACATCCCCAAGAATCGACCGAGAAACAAAAGTTGCAAACACAGTTGCAATAACTACTACGGAAAATTGATTAAAATGGAAATCCATCAATATAATTTCAATTGCAAATAAAGCACCAGCAATTGGAGCATTAAATGCAGCCGCAATTCCTGCACCTGCACCTGCCGCTGTAAGTATCTGCATGCGCTTTGGACTGGCACCAAATAGTTTGCTGATCAATGACCCAATACCTGCTCCCAAATAAATTGCAGGACCTTCTGGTCCAACACTTCCTCCTGTTCCGATAGTGATTGCAGAACTTAGCCCTTCAGCTAATGGTGCAATTGGTTTTATCAATCCGTGTTTTAATAAAATAGAGTATATAACTTGGGATACTCCGTGCATTTTTGACTTAATCGAAAGAGATTGTATAATTATTTGAGTAATTACAAAACCAATAGCTGGAAGAATAATTAAAAATATCCAATAATAATTTGAGAATTGCCCTATAATGATATTGTTATGATTATTGAAAAATACATTTGAGAAGTATTCAATAAGTAATTTTAGCAATACTTCTGCAAAACCTGTTAAAACACCGATGATGATTGCAAGAGAGAATATAAACATATATTCAGTTTGAGAAATCGATTGATATACTTCCTTTCCTAAATTTCTATATTGGTTAATATCGTATGTGAATCGTGAATTAACTTTCATTATTTTTAATCTTAACAACTTCTTCAAAATGTTGGACTAACTCGAATATGCTAATAAAAATAAAATCAGCATCTATATTTCTATTATTACCGATGTAAATAGTTTTAATTCCAGCTTGTTTCCCCGCTATTATATCACTATTTGAATCTCCAACCATAAAGCATTGATGAGGGTCAAAATTATATTTCTCAATTGCTTGAATTATCATTCCGGGATTTGGCTTTCGTCGATAATCATTTTCACTTGCGAGAGATGTGCAAACAAAAATATCATCTAATTTATAATTTGTTTTCGCTTCGAGAGTATTTTGCATAAATAAATGAATATTGTCGAGATCTGCCTGAGTCATTAACTTTTTGCCCACACCTTGCTGATTAGAAATTAGAATAGCCTGAAAATTATGTTGTTTAATTTTTTTCAATAAATTGAAAAAATCTTCAATGAACACAAATTCGTCAATTGATTTAACGTAGTCATCAACTAATCGTTCGTTAATTATTCCATCTCTATCAAGGAAAAACGCTTTATTTTTCATTGAATAATTCAAATATTATTTCATCCATTTTTTGATATATAATTTCCCAGGAATGCGTTTTTAATATTAGCTCACGACCATTTTCGGAAATTTTCTGAGCCAATTGGTCATTTTGCAAAATTTCAATAGAATATTGAGCAAGCTCTTGGTCGTTTCGTGCAATCATAAGATGTTCGCTATGAATGCCTTCAATCCCTTGATTTCCTGATGGAGTTGTAACAACGGGGCATCCAGCGCTCATTGCTTCAAGAACTTTATTCTGAATACCCGAGCCACCAAGGTGAGGATGCAAAAATACTCTTGCTTGCTGCAAATAGGGTGTAAAATCAGGAACATTTTCATGTAATTCAATATTTGGCAATTTCGCATATTTCTTTATCATGGGAGGTGCTTTTGCACCAACAATTTGAAATTTAATATCAGGAAATTTTTCGCGAATCTTCGGCAATATATTCTCAACTATTCTTTTGATCATTAAATCATTTGCCCATAAATCCAATTTTCCTGTGAATAAAATATATTTTCTCAAATTAAAGTCAGATGGTATGAATTTATCGACTTCCGTGCCATTTGTTAACAATCGGTATTTTACATTTTGATTCCTCTTTTTTGAAAATTCGATATCTTCTTTAGTTACAAAAGTTATAATATCGAAGTTATTCATAATCTTTGGCTCATAGTGTTTCAAAGTCATTACTTCGTATAAACGAACTAATTTTTGGATAATATTTTTGCTATCTTTTGCAGAACGTGTTTGGTAAAGAATCCGCGAATCTTCGGCAATCAAAATTTTGTGCGCGGGAACATTTTTGACATATTCTGCGGTTCGCATAAAAAAGCTGATAATCAAGTCGGGATTTTCTTCCTGCAAATATTCTTTAACTTTACTTTTAAATGCTTGCTGATAATAAAAATAAATTTCTAGAGGTTTGAATTGATAAAGTCGCGGGATCGAAGCGATGCTTGATTTTATTGGATTCAAAGGAATAACGATTACTTTAACACCAAGATTTTCAATTTCTTTCTGATATTCGTGATAGTCTTCATGTCCTTGGTAAAATGTAATGAGCGTAATATTATGGGATTTTGCTAAATGCTTTAATAAATGAAAAGATTTAATCCTATCACCACCAATCAATGGGTATGGCATTCTCGCAGATAAAAAAAGTATGTTCAATTGTTAATTTTGAATATTATTTTTTGCAAATTAACAATAATAGAGATAACAAAAGTTATAGATTAATAATAGATTGAAGAAATTCAGCAGAAATCATCTCCCATTCGAGTTTGAACCAAGGAGTATTGATTGAAGGGTTTCTAATCAACTCATTATTGATTTGATCGTAGGGAATATACTTAATATCTTTTATTTCATTAGGGTTAGGATGAATAATTCCATTATATTTGCCAATAAAAACACTGCATAATTCTCTTTCCGAACCCAAATCTTTAAATTTAGCAAAATATTGAAATTTAAAGAGAAATTTCAGGTTAAAATTTTCATTCAATTCAATTCCCAGTTCATCATTAAGTCGCCTTAAAGATGCAATTTCAATTGATTCGCCACGCCTTGGATGGCTGCAAACTGAATTTGACCAATAATTTCCCCAAAGGAGCTTATTATCGCTTCTTTTTTGCATTAGTAATTCGTGATTATTATTGAATAAAAAAATAGAAAATGCCCGATGCAAAATTCCATCTCCTTGATGGCACTTATCTTTTTCAAGAAAGCCAATTTCATGATCATTTTCATCAACAAGAATCAGAGGCTCGTCGTTGAACGAGACAATTTTATCATTATTCATTACTCTAATTTTAATTTGAAATATCAGCAATAATTGTTTGATAGCCTGCATTTTCGAGTGCTTTTGCAACACCTTCGCGATTTTCGGGGCATAAAGCAATCATCGCACCACCACCGCCTCCACCGGTTAATTTGGCACCAAGTGCACCACTATTTTTGGCAATAGCTATCATTTCTTCAAGAGTTAAAGTGGAAACTTGTAAAGCATTCAGCAAACCATGATTTAAATTCATTAAGTAACCAATTTGCTCGAGGTCGTAATTTGCAAGAGCATTGAGTGCTTGCAAAGTAATTTCATTGATTTCTTGGAAAATAGATTCATATAGGCGTTGATTCTTTTCCCAACCATCTCGGACTTTCCTAACCATCTTTAAAGTGAGTCCTTCTTGACCGCTCAAACCAATCACTATTGGCAATGGTTTTGATAATGTTATTGGTTTTGTTCGTGGTTTATCTTCTTTATTATATAAGAGCAATTTTCCATAAGTTGCTATTGTATTATCAATTCCTGATGGTGTGCCATGAACGATTGTCTCAGCTTCAAATGAAAGTTCATTGACTTGCTCATCTGATAAATTAAGATTTGCATATTTACTCAATGCGCGAATCACTGAAACTGCAAGGGCAGCCGACCCGCCAAGACCCATCGCTCGGGGTATTTGCGAAAAGACAAGAATCTGGAGAATCTCTTTATCCAATCCAAGCTTAGTAAGAATATGTTCAATAGCTTCGGTCATTGAATTTTTTTCTTGTTGAGAAATAGGTTTATTCTTTTTATCAGCATCTTTAAATAAGTCGAGTTCCATTCCCCAGCGTGGAATAACCATTGTGCAAGAATTATCTGCCTTTTGTACAATAGATTGAATTGCAAAAGGGATTGGTGCAGCGATTGCATTATAACCATAAACAACAGAATGTTCGCCAAATAATATTACTTTGCCATTAGCTGTGGATAAGTTTTCTTCAGGGATTTTCTTTTCTTTTTGCATTTCTTCAGTTATGTTTTGTATTTTTTGATATATTTCTTGAGCTTTCCAAACCTTGATTTCGCCCGATTTTATTACTTCATCAATGACTGTTTCAAAATATTTTTCGGGTATTCCTGCTGCTTGGACAACACTCCGGGCGTGCAAGCTCATATGACCGCGTTGAATTCCTTCGCTCACCAATGCGCGTAATGCAGATAAGTTTTGAGCAAGACCAACTGATGCCATTAGTTCCATCAATTCATTTGCAGATTTTAAGTCAAGAATTTTATGAACGAGTTTGACCATAGGATTAGATTGCAAAGGGGCGCCAACTATTCCGACTTTCAAGGGCAACTCAATTTGCCCAACTAAATTTCCAATTTCGTCTTTATACCATTGAGTTAGTGATGTATAGAATGGTCCGCGACTTGCGTAAGCATGAACTCCCGCTTCAATTGCCCTCCAATCATTTCCTGTTGCGATTGCAAGTGGGTCAATACCGTTCATTATTCCTTTATTATGCGTCGCTGCACGGTATGTATCTATTGAAGCGAAATAGTTTGCAAGGATAATTCCATCTCTGATTGCTTCTCCTGTTGCATCTTTTCCTTCAAGAAGATTGGGTGGAATAATGCACTTTGCTTTTGCAAGTGATCTATCAGACAAATTTGATAATATTCTTATGAAAGCTTTTGCATTGGAGATTTTTTCAACAAGTGGAGTAATACCTTCACAAATAGTGTTCACAATATTTGCGCCCATTGCATCACGAGTATCAACGTAAATATGCAAAACAACTAAATCTTCGAAATTTGCTTGTCGTGGATGAATAATAACTTCTAAATCAATTGCTCCACCACCTCTTGCTTGCATATTTGGTTGCAGATAATTTGCCAATGCAAGGATCTCATCTTTTTTTTGCAATATGGCTTGTTTAGTTTTGGAAGGATTTTCAACATTTGTTAGGAGAATTTGACCTGTTAGAATTGGGGCGGTACTTTCAGCAATAAAACCACCTGCATTTCGAACAACCTTTGCAGCATAGCTTTGAGCAGCAACTATAGAAGGCTCTTCAACAACCATTGGAACAATATAGTCCTTACCATTAACTTGCATATTTAGAGCTACTGCTAATGGAAGTGAGAAAACTGAAAGGACATTTTCAATCATTCCGTTTGCTTGGTCAGTTGAAAGAGTATATTCCTGACTTATAATATTTTTTACATCCTCTTGATCGAGAAATCCATTTTCCCGAATTATATCAAGGCGTTGAAGGATGGAAAACTCATAGAAGTTAGGTATACGCGAGTTCCTCATTCAAATTTCCATTTGATTCGAAATTTCTAACACCTTCTGTGCTAAATTTTAAGTCAAGCACATCGAATCCGTGCTCTTTTAAAGCAGCATTTACTTTAGTTATTATCGATGGGTCATCGGAGAAGACAATTCCAAGATCTCCACCACCTGCACCGGAGGATTTATAATATGCTCCTAAATTTCTTGCAATAGAGTAAATTTGATTATGAGCTTCTGAAATAACAGGAATATCCATTCGCTGGTTCAAATCGAGCAACTCTGTAAAATATTTGTCGTAGAATTCCAAAAATCCAGTAATATTTTTATCTTCAAAATGTTGGATTCCTTCATTGGAAATGATAATCATTTCCTGGATCTTATTTTGAAAATCAGAAGGAGCATCTTTTTTGAATTTATTGAATTTTCCGATATAACCTTTCGTTGATGAAGGGGTCCCTGACCAAACACAGGAATAATAAAGATTATCAGGGAACTTAATTTGTTTGAATTTTATTTCTTTATCTTTAATTTGATATTTTAATGTTCCTCCATAAATGGAAGTAACAATATCAGCGCCACTACCTTTAATACCTTGAGCATTATTATGAGA
>DIEP01000070.1:0-3224 GCA_002418685.1 Ignavibacteria bacterium UBA5771 | reverse complement strand
GAGTCCCGAAACAAGTGCAACAGTAAGAGCAGCGGAAGAACCTAATCCAAGTTTAATTAAATTTTGTGTATAGAAGAAATCAAAAGTATCAAGAAAAATTTCAAGTGGTGGAATTTTAATTCCAAGATCTAATAATTTTCTTGCAGAAAATTCAAAAATTGCTGAAAAGAAACTGGTTTTTTCGATTACTTCGCGAATTGGCTTACCGATGAATTTCACTCTACCTGTTTCATCAATAAAAAATTTCAGCAATGGAACCTTTATTGCTGGTGCTTGAATAGCAAAATATCCATCTTCAGATTTTTTAAAAATAGCATTTGCGTATCTGTTAGTTGCAGTCACTAAACAATATCCACCTTCCAAAACAGCATATTCACCGAGAATAATGAGCTTTCCGGGTGTTCTCATCGTGATATTGATTTTATCTTTCAAGAATTGTTGCTCCTGATCCTAAATTAACGACGAATAATTTTAAAATATTATTTAAATCCTTGATTTTCTTTAAAATTTCATCTTTATAATCGGGCAGTGTAATAATTTTTACTTGGGGTCCTGCATCAATTGTAAAGAAAATTGGATATTTTAAAAAATGCAAATTACGAACAAATTCTATAATAGAAAATGTAACTTTGTTCCAATATAACAATGATGGCTTGCTTGTCATCATCACAGAATGCATTTTCAAGCAGCTTTCCATTGAAATTTCTGATAATGTTTCAAAATCCTTATTCAGAATTGCCGAACGCATTTGCTCAATGTCATTTTTTGTAGTATCCAACCAAGCCTGATAAAATGGGGACGTTTGGGCAGAGTATTGCATTCCAATTCTTGAAGGAATCTCTTTTTTATTATTGGATGTGACTAATACTATTATTGATAAAGGGAAATAATTCTCATCAGCAATTTGTTCAGCAAAGCTGTCGCTCCCATCCTGCAAATTTCCCGAATGCATCCAGACATATCCTCCATAAATTGAACGAGCAGCCGAGCCACTTCCTTGACGAGCAAGAATAGAAATCTCTCTTTTATCAAGATTTGTTTGAAATATTGAGTTTGCGGCAATTGCAAGAGCAGAAAAACCAGAAGCNNGGACCCGCCGATGTTGGAAAATTATTTTCTGAAATTATACGTAAATAAGATTTAATATTGCTTTTATTTCTAAATAAATCAAGAAATTGAGAAACTTTTAATCTATCAGATTCTTTTGCAACCTCATTATTTAATAAAAATTCATCTTGATTTAAATTTTTATCTATTACTAATGTTGTTTGTGTGGTTAACTGATCCAATGTAATCGAAATAGAATCCATTGCAGGAATGTTTAGAATTGCATCCTTTTTCCCCCAATATTTTGCAAGTGCTATATTTGGATGAGCTATCGCTGTAATTTCGCTTTGATTATTCATAATGAACAGTTAGCCAGATAGTTAAGTTATCAGTGTATTCTACTCTATGTTTCGTAAATTTTGGAATAATGCACCATTCACCGTTGTGAAGATCGTAAATCTTTGGATCATCGAAAAACTTTAACCCTGCTGAACCCTGAATTACTAATACAAATTCGTTTGTTTGTTCTTCTAGCCATATTCCTTCAGGTGTGTGTTGGCCTGTTGATGTGATTTTTTCGATTCTAAATGATTTTTCATTGATTAAATCCTCAAAAATTTCATTTTCGGGTTTAATTTCAAAATTTAAATCACTTATCAGATTATTGATGATATATTTACTCATTGAAATCAAATAAATTGGAAAATCCTTTTTTGGGATATTCAAGGTAATTATATGCCAAATCGGTAGCCATTCTACCTCTTGGAGTCCGATTGATAAAACCCTGTTGAATTAAAAATGGTTCATAAACTTCTTCGATTGTGCCTGGATCTTCGCTTAATGCTATTGCAATAGAATTCACTCCAACGGGACCGCCATCGAATTTTTCGATAATTGTCCTTAATATTTTTTTATCCATATCATCGAGTCCGCGTTCATCCACTTCAAGCGCTTCAAGTGCATATTCCGCAATATCAAGAGTGATTTTCCCATTTCCCTTTACTTGAGCAAAATCCCGTGTTCGACGTAATAAACGATTGACAATACGAGGAGTGCCACGAGAACGTGATGCAATTTCAAGTTTCGCATCATCATCAATTTCGATGTTTAGAATATTTCCCGATCGAGTTATAATTTCGACTAATTCTTCGGGAGTATAATAATCTAAACGGTTGATTATACCAAATCGTGAGCGTAGAGGAGCAGTCAGAAGCCCTGCCCGAGTTGTTGCACCAATTAAAGTAAAATGTGGTAAGGCAATTTGGATTGAACGGGCATTGGGACCTGATTCAATCATTATATCCAAACGAAAATCTTCCATAGCTGAATAAAGGAATTCTTCTATAACGGGATGTAAACGATGAATTTCATCGATAAATACGACGTCGCCTTCATTCAAATTTGTCAATATACCTGCAAGATCACCTGGTTTTTCAAGAACAGGACCCGACGTGATTTTGATATTTACACCCATTTCCTTAGCAATAATAAGACTTAAAGTAGTTTTGCCAAGTCCAGGAGGACCAGTGAAAAGTGAATGATCGAGAGATTCACTTCTTAATTTTGCAGCTTGTATAAAAATTAGAAGGTTATCAACAATTTTTTTCTGTCCAATAAATTCTGAGAAAGAAGAGGGTCTGATTTGTGATTCATCTTGTTTCTCGGTGGGTGTTGGTTCAGAATTTAATATTGCATTTCTCTCGCTTGCATTTTTCATAATATCAAAATTAAACATTTTTAAAGAAATACACGAATTATAACAACTGACTTAACAGAATAATAAATAGCAATCTAACTTTCAAGAATATCATAAGACTTGATACGTCTCTATGAATGTTATAAAAATAAGCCATCAGAACTACTTGAGGATATATATATACTTTTTTAATAAAAATAAGCTCTTGAAAAAGGAATTTTTTTATTAAATAACCTTTGTAAAAGTTTTTTATTATCCTTTTTTTGATAATACTGTTTATAAATAATTTAATAAATAGTAATTTTGTAAATCTATAAATTTAGTAAATGCAGAATATACGGAATTTTGGGATTATCGCTCATATTGATCACGGCAAGTCAACCCTAGCCGATAGAATGTTGGAAAAGACGCACACGATAACACAACGGGAGATGATCTATAATCAGATACTGGACGATAATCCATTAGAACAGGAGCGGGG
>DIEP01000110.1:285-2618 GCA_002418685.1 Ignavibacteria bacterium UBA5771 | reverse complement strand
TACTAATAAACTTAAATTTAAAAACGATTTCTGAATTCCGAACTAAGTTAAGAATAACGTTCCTAACCTTTTGAAACAACCCCTATAATTTATTGATAATTGATGTGTTCCATGTGTTGAACTACTGTCCCGGTGAAATATCAAACCGAGGTTATTATAAAAATGTTAGACTGTGGCAACCAGTTTGTAATTACGCAGCAGAAAATTACTTGATAATCGTAATTTTGCAAACACTGTCCATTAATTTCTTATCTATTTGCCCGTTCAATTCAAATATTAGTTTATCTTCTGTAAGTTCATTATTAATTGGATTATAAGATATTTGCAGATAATAATTTGAATTACGATTTATTGTTATTGGCAAAGAATCAAGAATAGTAAAGCTCTTGGAATTATTTAAGAAATAAGCTTGCGAAATAATCACATTCGATTCGCTTAAATTATGGATTTTGGCACTCTTGATGCTGCTTATGTCTTTTTGGAAGAAAATGTTATCAATAAAAAAATTAGGTATTGTTGCCTCAAATAAAGCTATTGGATATATTAGATTTGCGAATACGAGTGTATCTTGATAAAACCCCGTTTTATTTGCGCTGAAAGCAAAATTTATAACTGCTTTTGAATTATCATTCCCTTTTGGTTCAAGAATGATTGGTATAGATTTATCGATTATTGAAAAGTGATTTTTATTAAAAAATAAATTATAATCCCAAATAATATAATTTTTATCAAGATTATTTTGAAGTTCAATTGAAAAAGTAATTTGAGAATCAGGATGAACAAATCCAAGATTTATATATGAAGGAGAAACAAGTATCGGAGGATTCAAGAATGGATCATCCTTAATTTCTACATCCCGATTTGCAGGCACAGATAAAGGAGACTGGCAAGCAATCAAGCAAATCAATAAAAAAGCAGATAATATGTATTTAATAATTCCCATTTTTATCTGAAACTAATCGTCAGACCCGTCACAAGCCCATAATTCATTGAATTGTATAATTGATTTTGGAATTTATATAGAAGTGCTGATGTCTCAAATCCTGCGAGTAAAGACATCTTCTCACTTAAATTATAATTCAATCCTACCTCAATTTTACCGAGAGTTCCAACTTGAGTTCCACCAACAAATAATTTAGTATATGGATTAAGTCTATATATAGACTCAATGGATGGGAAATAATGACGGTATCCAACTCCTGCATATTGTGCTGTATAGACTTGCGTTATTTCAGCATTATTTCCATTGATTTTTCCCGAAAATTTCTGTGTGAAATTCTCCTGTCCGTATTCAATTGAAAATGAATTTCTTGGGTCAATACTATATGCAAGACTCATTGAGAAATTATTTAGCATTGGATTGCTCAATGGTTCCAGATTCGACTTAATGTTAGAATTAAAAAAATTCTTGTTAAATGAGATACTCACCTTTTCAAGAAAATTATAAAAATAATAAGGATTTGCTTTATTTAGAGCAATCTCGGGATTCATATTGAACGAATTATTTGATGATTTCACAAATGCATCGCTATTGTAAATTGTTCCAGGGAAGGTTGCAGCAGGTTGATTATTCGATTGAACATTGAAATTAGGAATAGTTAGTTTTTGGAAATTCATTTTTGCTATTGGTGCATTACCAAAATTATCTTTCGCAATCGATTTACGATTTTTCAGAACAACCGCTTGCTTGGACTCAGTGGGAGATTGCTCAGGTGCTTTCGAGCTAACTATTGGTATATTATTATTTGATATATTGTTTTTCGTAGAAATATTACCCAATTCATTGTTTTCTCGAACAGGATTCAAGAAATAACCAAGAAGAAACATCATACCGCCAAAAATAATTCCGCCTGCAATTGGATTCATTAGATATCTTCGCAAAAAAGCTAAAATAGCAAGTGAAATAGTGCTGAAAATAGCAGTCTTTTGCAAATTGAATTTTGCTAATAATTGCTCTTTTAGATATGGAGGAGGAGCAATCAAATCCTGCTTCATTAAATTCTTCAATACAAGCGATTGCTTGAATTCTTCCTGCAATTCAGGNNTTGTCTGCAATTGCATAGAAAAGCTCGGTTGCCTCTTCCTGTGGCAACTCTCCATCAATAAAGAGATTTACTTTATCGCTATAGTTCATTTCTCGACTAAATTCATCCATTTTTTTTCTCCTTCTCCTTTTTCACATATTCTTTAAAATAAGGTGCAAGCAATTCTCGTAATCTGTCTTTGGCTCGGTGTATGTTTGTTGCGACGGCTGTTCTTGAAAGTCCCATGATTTCTGCAATTTCATCATAACTATAATTTAAATATTCTTTCATCATTAGAGTTTCTTTAAG
>DIEP01000110.1:0-258 GCA_002418685.1 Ignavibacteria bacterium UBA5771 | reverse complement strand
TGATAGTACTTCCCTATCGTATGATTCAATGGTTCGGGCATATTTCGGATTTCTTTAATCTTATCAAGACAGACATTCCGAGCTATTTTCATTATATACGCTTTCATATTTTCGATATTTTCCTTCTTAGATGATATATTTAAAAGTCTAATAAAAGTATCTTGAAAAGCATCCTTCGCATTTTCCTCATCGCGAAGCATCTTCACGCAATATGTAAAAACAAGCTTGGAGTAACGGTTATACAACTCCTCAAATGCC
>DIEP01000135.1 GCA_002418685.1 Ignavibacteria bacterium UBA5771 | reverse complement strand
GTTCAATTGTGCTGCAATACTTGCTCGCTGAAATGTTGCTTGCGCCGCATAATCTGTAGAATCATAATTCTTGTCAATTATTACATAAACAGAATCAGCAGATTGCAGAAATGTTCTTTCCTCCATAATTGTTGCAATTTCCAAAAGCCCTTGCGGAGCAAATTCGCTTTTCGGATATTTCTTAAATAAACCATTAAAAACATCGATTGCTTTATCTTTTTCATTCATATTTTGATAACTTTTTCCCATCCAATATAAAGCTTCGGGATCCTTTTCGCTTGATGGATGATCTGCAAGAAATTTTTCGTATTCGATAACTGCATCCTTATATTTTTGCCCTGAATAGAACATTTCACCTTTTTTGAATGCAAATTCTTCGATATACGGCGAATTCGGATTGGACTGGATATATTGCTCGGCGATTGCAATTGCTTCGTCTTCTTTGCCAAGCGCTGAATAACAATACTGCATGCTTTTCAAGGCTTCGGGTGCTAATGAACTGCTTGGGTATAATTCTACGACTTTTTTATAAAATGAAATTGCTTGCTCAAAGCTTCCCTGATTATAATATGCATCGCCAATTGCATAATATGCCCGTGGAACAAGACCACTTTGAGGATATGCATCAATCAAATATGAATAATTATTTATTGCATCGGTATATTGTTTCTGATTGAACTTGATCCATCCAATCAAATAAACTGCATTTGGAGCATAGGGTGAATTTGGATAATTCCCTACAAAATTTAGAAGGGCAGTAATTGATTCTTCGTATTTACCATTGCGATAAAGTGCATGACATAATTGATATGCTGAGTATTGTCCTTCATCGCTTTTTGGTGATATTTTTGCAGCTTGCGAATAGTAATTTGCAGCTTGCGAATAATTTTTTTGTAAATAATAACCATCTCCTTGGCGAGTAAGAACTTCCACAGAATATTTAGACTGCGGGAATTCCTTTGCAAGCATGGTGAAAATATCTCCCGAACTCTTGAAATTCTTATCCCGGAAATACGACCATCCCAAGCCATATAGCACATCTTCACGTCTGAAATTAGGATATGAAATCATCAACTGATTATAAGTCTTTTGTGCATTTTTTAGCAAATCTGTCCGATAATAGCTTTCTGCAAGCCAAAATAAAGCTTCGGGAACTCGATCATCTTTTGGATGTGCACCAATAAAATTATTTAAATTAGATATTGCTTCTGCATATCGATGCGTTCGAATTAAGCAGATAGATTTTTTAAATAATATCTCGCTCTCGTAATAACTTTTTTCGGGAAGCAAAATTGGATCAGAATTTGAGACAATTATATTTGCTTTGTCATATTCGTCGAGAGCATCATTATAATTGCCCATTTGCAAATATGTAGCTGCAAGTAATAAATGAATGCGAGCAGAAATCCTGCCGGAATTTTCCTCGCGTTCTGCTTGGATTAAATTCTTTTTTGTTTCGTTATAATTTTCTGACTCATAATTTATCTGTGCAAGCTCGAGCAGTGCCACACCTGAATATGGGAAATCTGCTCGTGAGGCAAGCCCTGCCAATTCTCGCTGTGCATCGTCTGTTTGGTCTGATTTCTCAAGAGTGATTGCCCTATATAATTCAGCTAAATATCTAATGTTTTTTTCAGATTCATCGGCATCACTGATGACCTGCTCATAATACTTGATTGCTTCATCATATTCACCTAAATTAAGCGATGCCCAACCTAAACCTAAAATAAAATATAATCGAAGGTGTTCAACTGAATATGTCTCCAAAAAAGCTTTGAATGTAGATTTTGCTTCGGTATAATTTCCCACAACATTATAAGCTTCTCCGCGCAAATAATTTATTTCCTCAAATGGTGCATTGACGTACGTCTGAGGTTCATAAATTAATCCAAGCGAATCTTTGGATTGGATATGATTGAAAATATTAGATGCATATTCCAAATCGAAAAATGCACGAGTCGCCTTACGCTGCACTATATTATTATTTGCAGAACGGATATATGCCGCCAACACAGAATTTGAATATGAATAATTATTTTCTATCAAATTAAATTGAACAATGGCGCTATCGTAATCTCTTTGTCTCTCGTAAATCGTGCCTATTCCAAAGAGTGCATCATCTGCGAATTTGCTTTTTGGATATTTGCGAACAACTTCTCGAAAAATTGGTATTGCTTCCAAATAGCGTCCCTGCTGATATGTCGCAATACCCTTCCAATAAATTGCTTCTTCTTCGAGATTTGCAAGATATTCATAATTATCCCTTCTGAGCATATCATTTTCAATCATCGTTATTGATTTATCAAAGCTGCGCTGAGCATCGGGATATTTACTTTGCTCTAGATAGATATAAGCGATTTGCAAATTAGCATCAGGAACTAATGGAGAATTAGGATATTTTTCAATGAATTGCTTTAAAGTATTTAATGATACTTCATAATTACCCGAGATTAAATCGATTTTTGCTCTTAATAATTCACTTTTGCCGAATGAGGGGTTATTTGGAAATTTGGAGATTGCGTCAAGCACTTTCAGCTCAGATTCTCTAAGCAATTTCTCATCAAATAATTGCTGAGATTTGTTATAAGTGCCTGCTCCATATTCAAGATCATAAAGAAATACTTGGCTGCGTATACTTAACTCGGGGAAAAGCAATAGTATAGCCATTATCAATAAGCGCCCTTTCCACTTATTTGTGTAAAAATCCTTATGTTTCACTTTTGAGAAATAAAAAAACATAAATTTATAATTTCTTCTTTTGCTGCTTTGTAAAATTACAAAATTTTTATATAAAAATGCAAAGTTTTTGAAAATTATTTAATTTTGAAGTTTTATTTATTCAAAATTTCTTATTTCAGGCAATTAATGAAACGAACCCTAATTACTTCCGCATTACCTTATGCCAATGGCTACTTACATCTCGGACATTTATCAGGTGCATATCTGCCCGCAGATATTTATGCACGGTATTCAAGATTGAATGGCAAATCTGTTTTATATATATGTGGTTCCGATGAACATGGCGTTGCAATCACAATTTCCGCTGAAAAGGAAGGCAAAACTCCCCAGGAAATTATTGACCAATATCATTTTGCAAATAAAGATGCATTTGAAAAATTTCAAATGTCTTTCGATTTTTATTCAAGAACATCCTATCCCGAGCATCATAAATTGGCAAAAGAGTTTTTTGCTTTTTATTTGCAAAATAATAATTTAATTGAAAAAGAAGAAGCGCAATTCTATGACGAAAAAGCCAAAATGTTTCTCCCTGATAGATATGTTGAAGGAACTTGCCCAAACTGTGGATATGACAAGGCTCGCGGCGACCAATGCGATAATTGCGGTGCTTACTATAATCAAACCGAGCTTATTAATCCGAAAAGTATTATCACTAACGAAACACCTTCGATTAAATTAACAACTCACTGGTATTTCAAATTTCAAGAATTTCAGGAATTTCTCGAAAATTATATTTCTTCGCATTCTGACGATTGGAAGCAAAATGTGCTTCAACAATGCCGAAGTTGGCTTCGTCAAGGTTTAGCAGAACGTGCAATAACGCGCGATATAAATTGGGGGGTCAGCATTGATGATATTCCCGGAGTTGATAAAGAAAAAGCCGCAGGAAAAGTATTATATGTTTGGTTCGATGCAGTGCTTGGCTATATTTCGGGAACGCAAATTTGGGCAAGAAATTATTTAGGCGATGAAAATCGATTCATTGATTGGTGGAAAAATCCCGAAACCGATTATTATGCTTTTATTGGCAAAGACAATATTATTTTTCATACTTTGATATTTCCTGCAATGCTGCATTCACGTGGCGATTATATTTTGCCAAAAAATGTTCCTGCAAATGAATTTTTGAATCTCGAAGGACAGAAATTTTCAAAATCTCGAAATTGGAGTATTGATTTAATTGATTTCCTTAAAGATTTTCCTGACGATTATTCGATTGATGCTTTACGTTATACGCTGTTAATGAATTTGCCCGAAACTCACGATAGCGATTTCACTTGGAGAGATTTCCAATTGCGAAATAATAGCGAGCTTGCCGCAATTCTTGGAAATTTCATAAATAGAACCATCCTATTTATTTCCAAAAATTTCAATATGCATACTCCCAACCTAACGGGAAAATACTCGGATTTTCCCAAAGAATGGTCGAGTGCAGTCCATTATTTAGATGATAATTTTGCTTATAATATTGAAGTGGCGAGTATTCCTGATAATTTTTCTGAAATTCTATCGGAAAATGATCGATTATTAATAAAATCCCTTTGGTATGGAATAAAGAAGTCTCAATATTTTATGAATAAATTTCGCATTAAAGATAGCTTCTTTGAAATTATGAATATCGCCCGTGCTTCAAATAAATATTTCAATGATGAAGCCCCATGGAAAATGATTAAATCCGATCCCGATTATGCGGCAAAAACTCTCTATACTTGCGTTCAAATGATATATAATCTTTCAATTCTTTTTGCTCCCGTCATCCCATTTTCTTCTGCAAAAATGCAAGCAACATTAAATATTCAGCATATTGAAATCGGCAATAATACTAATGGTGAAACACTTGAGAATTATTGGGATAAAGCAATGTTCCCAAATATTCCGCAGGGTAACCCAATCAATCAACTCGATGTGTTATTCCCAATGATCGAAGATAAAGTAATAGAAAAGCAGATTGAAAAACTTGGAATCACAATTTCCCAAAAAAAAGAAACACAAAAATCAGAAGCCGAAGGATTGATTTCAATTGATGATTTCCATAAAGTGCAATTAAGGACAGCGAAAATTATTAAAGCTGAAAAAATTGCAGGCTCAGAAAAATTGTTAAAATTGCAAGTTGAAATTGGCTCGGAACATCGCCAAATTGTTGCAGGTATTGCAAAATTTTATGAAGCTGATGAGCTAATTGGAAAAAACATTGTTGTTGTGGCAAATTTGAAGCCCACGAAATTATTCAACCAAATATCAGAAGGGATGCTTCTTGCTGCAAAAACAAGTGATGGAAAATTAAGTTTGATTATTCCTGACGATACTTCGTTTCCAACAGGAGCCGACGTTAGCTAATGGAAAATGAATTTCCTGATCAATTCAATATTAATATTGAAGATTATAATTATTATTTGCCGCCCGACCGCATTGCACAATATCCATTGGAAAATCGCGATGCAAGCAAATTGCTCTTTTGTGATATTTCAAAAGGAAATATAGAACATTATACTTTTAAGGATTTTCCAAAATTAGTTCCCGATAATTCTTTTATAATTAGAAATATTACAAAAGTCTTCCCTGCACGTTTTTTCCTCAATAAACCAACAGGTGGAAGAGTAGAAGTGCTTTTGGAGCATCCCGCTGATATTAAAGCTGTCCCTCAAATGCTGCTATTGCAGGAGTCTCCACAGATTTGGACTTGCACAGTCCGAGGTAAAAACATAAATCCTGGGTTGATACTTAAATTGGAAAATAATAATTTAGGAATAAATTTAGTCGGACAAATCATTGACGTCGATAAAGGAAAGCGAGAAATACAATTCGATTGGCAACCACAATCACTTTCATTTGCCGATGTCCTTGAAAAAATTGGGCAAATCCCGCTCCCACCATATATACAACATAAACCTACTGAATTAGATAAAAATCGCTATCAAACAGTGTTCAGTCAAGTGGTTGGCTCGGTTGCTGCTCCAACTGCGGGATTTCATTTCACTCCTGAAATCATTGAAAATCTGAAGCTGAAGGGTGTGCAGTTTGGTGAGATTACACTGCATATTGGTTCGGGAACTTTTGTGCCTATGAAATCAGACAATGTTTCGGAACACGAGATGCACTATGAACAGATAGTTGTTTCACGATTTTTCATTCAAGAATTAATAAATTTTATTGAAAATAAAGCGGGAGTTATAATCCATACAGGGACAACAACTGTGCGAACGCTTGAAACCATTTATTGGTTCGGAGTAAAAGCATATCTGCACAAACTCGCGGATTTCAATTTGAAACAATGGGAATGGATATCTCTACAAAATGAAGCGGATATTACTTTTTTGCAAAGTCTTCATTCATTGCTGAATTATCTCGAATCCAATAATTTAGAGCAAATCATCGGGGATACTCAATTATTTATAATTCCTGGGTATAAATATAGAACTTGCGATGGGTTAATTACAAACTTTCATTTGCCAAAAAGTACTTTGCTATTGCTGGTTGCAGCATTTACAGGAAAGGATTTATATAATAAAATTTATAATGAAGCAATTGAAAATAACTATCGTTTTTTAAGTTATGGAGATTCTTCTTTTTTGCTTAAGTCTTCTCAAGATGCACGCTGACAACTTTTGTGGCTCCTTGCTCTTCCATAGTCAAGCCATATAAAGTGTCTGCTGCTTCCATTGTGCGTTTATTATGTGTAATGACGATGAATTGTATGTCTCGCTCAACGCTGAATTTTTTCAAAAGGTTAATAAATTTATCAATATTGGTATCGTCAAGCGGTGCATCCACTTCGTCAAGGATACAGAATGGGCTTGGCTTTTCCAAATATATTGCAAATAACAGTGCAATGGCAGTCAGCGTTTTCTCGCCTGCTGATAGCAAATCAATAGAACTGGGCTTTTTGAAGGGTGGCTTTGCAATTATCGAAACATTCGACTCCATTAAATTATTACCTTCAAGATACAAATCTGCCTCGCTTTCTTCGCCGAATATATCTTTAAAAAGCATCGTGAAATTTCGCCTTACGTTCTCAAATGTGTTCCGAAATCTTTCTTCTGCAATTTTATTGATTTCATCAATTGTTTCATTGAGCGTTTTTTGCGAATTTTCCAAATCTTTCTTTTGATTAATCAGGAAATCGAGCCTCTGCTTCTGTTCCTCGTAATCTTCAAGTGCTTGGAAATTGACATTGCCCAGTGCTGAAATTTTTTCTTTCAATAAAGCAATCGAAATTTTTGCTGAATCAATATCAAAATTATCTTCAACAGTTTGAAAATAATCTAAAGAAACATTGTCAAAATCTAATTGATATTGTTCTCTTGCAAGTGTCTTGATATTTTCTATTTTTGCTTGTATGTTTGCAATTTCTAAATCAATATTATGCAATTGAGACACCTGTGCTTGCTCAGATTTCCGAAGATTTTCAAGACTTTCTTCATATTGATTTATTCTTTGCTGCAAGGACTGGCGATTTTGAGCAATTTCGTCTTGTTTAAATTGAATTTTTTCCAGTTCATTGACCAATTCTTCTTTTTCCTTAATGTTTGCTGCGAGATTTTTATTTAATGTTTGCTTTGCAATTCGGTTATTTGCTATGTCTTTTTGCTTATTTTCAATGAAATTTTCAGTATTTTTTATTGATCTTTCAATTGTAAGCAATTCATCTTGAGAATGCTTGATATCGCTTTGCAAACGAGCAAGGGAGATTTCTTTTTGCCTAATTTTCACATTCAATTCATCTAATTCATTCTGCAAATCAGCAAAATTGCTTTGTTCATCTCCAAGTTTCGATGTGCATTCTTCAATTATTTGGGCAAGTTCCTCAAGCATTTCCTCAGAATTTGATGCTTCCGCTATTAAATCATCTATTTCTTTCGTATAATGAGCAATGTTTTCTTGTATCTGTAAAAATGAATTTTGTTGATTTTGAATTTTGTTTTCTAATTGGATTTTCTCTTTTTCTAATTCATTTAATTTTCTATTGAGATTTGCATATTTCTGTTCTTTTTCAGAAATCTTTAATTCTGAAAAATTAGTTTGGAGCATCTTCAAATCATTCTGAATTTTCTCAATATCGCCTGCCAATTGTGAGATTTCCATCTCTAATTCTTGAATCCGATTCCTCCTGCCAAGCAATAACGAGTTTTTATCTTCACTATCTCCACCACCATATATTATTTTATCAGAGTTTATTATGGAACCATCAATTGTGACTACTTGCTTAATATCAGTTTGTTCAATGATTTTATTTGCAATATCGAGATTTTCAACAAGCAATATTGAATCAAAAAATTTATGAACGAGTGGCAAATATTCATCTTTTGTTTGAATAAACTCCGAAAGCCAACCGATAACACCTTCGCTTTGTGGTAAATCTTTTTGTGGAATTATATCATCCTTATTTGTATCTAAAATGATAAAACCTGTTTTGCCCTGCTTTGAGTTTTTTAAAGCATTTATGGCAGATTTTGCTTCATTGATATTGTTAATTAAAAAGTAAGACAAATGATCTTTAAGTATCGAGTTTATTGCTTTTTTGTATTTGTCTTGTGTAGAGAGAACTTCGCCGAAAAGAATCTTTTCAGTATTATAGATCCAATTATTATTTTTTAATAAAAATTTTGTTGTATCATCTGTAATAGCAATATTTTCGAGGAAATTTTTCTCATTTTGAAATGTTTTCAAAAGATTTTTTTTCTCAATTTCTTCATTTTTCAATTTTTCAAGCAATTTTTCAATTTCAGTCTTTTTGCTGATTGCATCAGATAAATTTTTGCTTGCAATATCGATTTCCTCTTTTGTCTGATTTATCAGATTTATATTATTTTCTAAATTTTTTCTTAAAACAGCAACTTGGCTTTCAAAATTTTCGATTTTCTTTTTTTCTTCGTCGATTCTTCCTTGTAATCTTGCTTTATTTTGAGAATTATGCGAGAGTATGGATTTCTCATAATTTTGCTTGCTCTTGTATTCATTCAGTTCCGCTGATGTATTATTTAGCAGCATTTGTTGGTCATTAACTTGCTGCCTTAATTCTTTCAATTCATTTTGAAAGCTATGAATATCTTCCTTAAAAGCAGATTCGTCTTTTGTTAATTTTTCTAATGATTGTATTAAATTGCTTCGATTTTGGTGATATCTTTCAAGATTTTTAGTCGAATTTTGTATTTCTTGTTCGCTTTGGTCTAAAGATTTGTCAATATTTTTAATTTTTTCTTCGGTAATATTTATCAAATTGTCCAAATTGGAAAAAGTTGAATTCAATTTGAGCTGTTCATGCGAAATATGTTGGAATTCTTCATCAATTTTTCTGAAATCATTTTTTAATGAAATCATATAATCTTCATATTCTTTGACGCTTTTTTGAATTTCTTTACTTTTCAATAAAATTGCTTCTTTTTGTTGTTCTTTTTGCTCAAGAGCAGAAGCATACCGTGATAATTCAAAAGAAAACACCTGCAATTCAAGTTTTTTCAACTCAGTAATAAAATTATTATAGCGGCGTGTTTTCGATGCTTGGCGGGATAATGAATTCACATTTTTCTCGACTTCTTGCAATATATCATTCAATCTTTCAAAATCTAGTTCGACATTTTGCAATTTTCGAGTGGCTTCTTTTTTATTAAATTTAAATTTTTTAACTCCCGCAGCCTCTTCAATGATATCTCGACGCTCTGCAGGATTGCCATTCAGAATTGATTCAATCATTTTTAATTCAATCACAGAATAAGAATCAGCACCAAGCCCCGTATCCATAAATAAATTTACAATATCTTTCAATCGAGCAGGGACTTTATTGATTAAATATTGGCTCTCGCCATCCTTATATAGTCGGCGGGCAATGCTAACCTCTTCAAATTCACTTGGCAGTATTTTTTTATTATTTTGAATCGTAATTGTTACTTCTGCCATACCTAAGGGTTTACGATTTTTTGCTCCACTGAATATTACATTTTCCATTGCATCAGAACGCAGCACAGACGTTTTTTGTTCGCCTAAAACCCAGCGAATTGCATCAACAAAATTAGTTTTTCCTGAACCGTTAGGACCGACAATAGCGGAAAGCCCGTTTTTAAAAGTAAAAACAGTTTTATCTGCAAATGATTTAAAGCCAATAATTTCTAGATGAGAAAGATACATTAATGTTTTCTTGATAAATTCACAAAAATAATAATACTTGATAATACGGAAGTATATACGGTGCTGCCAAGCCATTTCAAAATAAAGAGCCGTAAGAATTCGAGTTCGCTCATTCTTAGATAAAATAAATTCTGCACTAAATTAGCAATCAAACACGCAGTAAACACTATTAATATGAATTTATAGGAATTTAGCACAAGAAATTCTTTATCTTTTTTATACCAAAAAGATGCGAAAAACACACCGAAAAGAAAAGATAATGAGCTGACTCCGATTAACTGCAATGAAAATATATCATAAATTAATCCAAGCAAAAACGCTGCGATAATTCCCACAAACCTTCCATATCTGACTGTCAGCCAAATTGCATAAAGCAAAACAAGATTTGGAACAGATTCGGCAATTTCGATTAAAGGTATAATTGCAATTTGCAAAAATGATAGCAATAATCCTATTAAGATATATTGCCCATATAACCAGTATGGATTTTTTTGAATATTTAAACCGGAAAGTTGCAAATTATTTACTCACTTACTTTGAAAAATCTTTTAATTAAGTTGATTTTCGCGGAATCAGGCAATTCTTTGATAATTGCCACTTGACCCACTTGATTGAACATTACGTACGGTTCAATCTCAATTCTATGAAATAAAGTTCCAGGCTCGACCGATATTGAACGGATCTTGCCAATTGGAACATCAGCAGGGAAACGGCTACTGAAATTAGACGTGACAACCTCTTCCCATAAATTAACTTTAACGGTCCGTGGAATATTTTGCAGCAAAAGCGATTGCTCGCCATCCCATACGACTATGCCAAGAATAGATTGAGCAGGCACTTTTGCTGATATTTTTACATCAGGATTGAAAATTGTTTCCACAATTGAATATCTACGACTGACCATCGCGATAGTGCCAAGCAATCCCGCATCAGTTCGCACTGTCATTCCAAAATCGAGACTATCAGCATAGCCTTTATTAATTATCAAGTAATTTTTATTTCCAATTTTTTGATATCCAACTACATCTGCAAATTCAATTGGCTTAAGAATTTTTTTTGGCAATTCCATTAGCTTGCGTAAATTTTCATTTTCTTTTTGAGCAATATAATTTGCAGTGACCTCATTAGATAATTCGAGGTTTAATTCACGAAGAGTTTGATTCTCATTTCGCAATGCAGAAATATTTGGAATAAACATTACTTTATCGTTTATCCAGCCGATTGTCCCAACTACAAATGCTCTAAAACCGGAGATAGCACTAATATCACCGATTGAAATTAAACTCAATGATATTATTACTAATAGTATAAATATAATAAAATCACGGAATTGAACAAATAATTGATACAATCGCTGGAAAAACATTATTAATATTTTTGTTTGTAAATACTATAAAATTCACCAATAATTTTAAAAGCTGCCAGCAGAGTTTCCTCAGGTGGCAAAATCACAATTCTGAAATGATGACTGCCTGGTTTCTCGCCAAAGCCATGCCCAGGAACGACCACTACACCTGTTTCTTTGAGCAATTCCGAACAGAAATGATTATCATCTTCCACATCAATCGATGGAAAAGCGTAGAATGCTCCTTCAGGGCTAACAAGCGAAATGCCGGGTTGAGTTGCAAGATGCTCCATCGTTAGATTTCTGCGGTTTTCCAAGCGGGCTATCACGTCTTTGAGATGCTCTTGCTTGCCAAGAAGTGCAGTAGGTATTGCATATTGCAATGGATGATTTGCAGATACTCGTGCGCGCAAAATTTTATGTATTGCCTCAATGTAATCTTTTAATAAAACAGGATTGCCCGAAACAACACCCCAACCGATCCTAAATCCGGGAGCAAGAAAGTTTTTCGAGAGTCCCGAAAATGTGATAATTGGAACATCAGCATTGAGAGATGCGATTGAGACCAATTTTTTCCCATCAAAAACTAATTTATCATAAATTTCATCGGCAAAAATTACAAGATTATGCTCAAGTGCGAGGTCAATGATTGCTCGCAAGGTGTCTTCTTTGAATATTGCACCCGTCGGATTATTAGGATTAATCAATACAATTGCACGAGTTTTAGAGTTGATTCTTGATTTTATGTCATCGATATCGGGTTGCCAGCCATTGCTTTCATCAAGATAATATGGATTTGGCTCAAGTTCGTATTTCGCCTGCACCGCTGTGTAAAGAGGATAGCCCGGTGTAGGCATTAAAAAGTTTTCGCCTTGATTAATTAATGAAGATATGCAGATTTCAATTGCCTCACTTGCACCGGAAGTGATAAAAGCATCCAAAATATTATGAATTCCTTTCTTTTCGGTATCATACATAATCGCATCAAGAGCAAATTTTTCACCAATTGAATTTGCATAGCCATTTTTATTGTCAAGCATTGCTTTGTGCACAGCTTCGATTATTTCGGGAGGTGTGACAAAATCATAGAAATTTGGATCACCAATATTGAGATAATACATCTGCTTGCCCGTTTTTTTAATTTGATCGGCAAGAACGGTGATGTCTCGAATTGCATAATTTACATTTTCTGTTCTACGAGCAGGGATAATAGAATTATTCATTTTAAAAAATATTTAAAAAAATAGAATTCAAAATTAAGGAATTTAGATGAAAAGATATTAAGGAGGTGAAAACGCTATGGAAAGGTGAGAGATGGAAAAACTTTGGCGTATGTGCTTATTATTTTCCAATGAAACTAAAAATGATTTATTTTAGGGAAAAATATTAAAGGAGGATGTTATGTGCATTTTTGAGAACACACAATATCGCCATTGCATAATCACGAAATAAATCAAATTTCAAAACATTCATTTATTTTACAATCAATATGTTCTATTTCAAATTTTAATTCTGCTCTATCATCGATAGATGAAAGATCTTGAATATCGCTTGTAAATAACTCTGAATATTCTTTTGCTTTTTCAATGTTTTCGGCTTTTATTCTAACAAGATATGATTTTGTTAAACCAACTTCAAATGTTTCCATTATGTTCTCCTTTCACACATTTCTTTTATTTGAAATTCATTGATTTTTTATTCTTCCATATTGAATTAAATATGAAATATTAGAAGTTGAAACCGTTTTATTTAGATATTTCGAAGCCCATTGGCTGGCTCTTATCCTATCATTTAAGAGTTTTTCTATCCATTGAATTTTCGTTAATTGCTGTGCCATCTTTTTTTGTACTCCCTGGGGGGATCGAACCCCCGACCCATTGATTAAGAGTCAATTGCTCTGCCAGCTGAGCTAAGGAAGCATCCAAAATTTCTTTACAAAATTACGAATTATTTTTTAATTTAAAATTTCACAAATCGATTTTTTTATAAACTTGCTTTACTTAGTCTTTAAGTGATTTCGGTATTGTGAAACTGAAGGTGGAACCTTGATTTGGTTCAGATTGGACGGTGATTTTGCCGCCATTTCTTTCCACAAATTCTTTTGAAATTATTAATCCCAGCCCTGTCCCTTTCTCCTGATTTGTTCCAGGAACTGATTGAATATGCTCTAATGAAAATAAATGATTTAACTGCTCGGTGCTCATTCCAATTCCCGTATCCGAAACACTGAATTCGTAATAATCAACAAGATCTTTCGAAGTAATTGTAATTTTTCCATTATTTTGTGTATACTTTATTGCATTTGAAATCAAATTTCGGAATATAGTATAAAGCATATTTGAATCTGCGAATACTATTGAATTATTTGCGACATTGTTAATCAATTCAATTCCCTTTGCCTCTGCTTGGAGAAAGTTCACATCAATTGCACTATTTATCACATAAGAAATATCGATGAAGTCGGGATGGAACATTGTACGTCCCGTTTGTGTGCGAGACCATTCCAATAAATTATTTACTAACTGTGCGAGAATAGAAATAGACTTATGAATTTGTGCTTGTGCTTCAAATAGCTCGTCAGATGAGAACAAGTGGAAATTAGTAAGCAAATCATCGAGCAACGATTTCACGGCGTTCATAGGATTTTTCAGGTCGTGCGCAATAATGTCGAAAAATTTATCTTTTACACGTATAGTTTCCTGCAATTGATTATGCAAAGCTTTTAATTCGGTAATATCTAATAGAATTCCACTTACCTGTTGGGGTCTGCCATCTTGACTACATTGAATTATCTTGCCCTTTATTTGTAAATATTTTAAGGGTGTAGTATTAATCCTAAAATCAACATTTAAGGAATTCATTTTCCCACTCAACAAATCTTCGATATGTTGATCTACTTTATTCTGATCTTCTATCGTTATCAATTGTCGGACTTTATCGCGATTAACATTTGATTCATCTATTGGAAGGTTACACAATTCCTTAAAAAATGAGTTAACAACAAAAACATCCTCATTAACATTATATTCCCAAATGCCGAGATGTGACGCTTCAACGATACGTTCTAATTTATTTTTTAATTGCTCAATTTCCTTTTGATTCCGAAAATTATTCCATTGGCTTCCAATTGCATTCCCGATTATACCAAGTAGTTTTAATGTGCTGTCATCCCATTTCCTATTGGTCTCTTGATTCCCAAAAAAAATAAGTCCCGCGAATTGATTGCTATATATAATTGGAGTGCAGAGAAATGTTGAAATATTACTCTTGGATAAAATATATTTCTGCAACTCGTTTGAACTTTCATTATCGAAAAAATAATTGTTTCCGATCATCAAGTTTTCAATTATATCAGGAAAATTTTCGAAGATTTCTTTTATTGAAGAATCATCCTTTTGAATTTCATAATTGTCATTATACCAATCCACTACACATTCGAAATCATTGAAATCAGAGAATTTGTCAAATTGTTTCAAAAATAATGCTTTTATTGTTCGAAAATTCAAAAATTTTCCAATCAATTGGAAACTGTATTCAATTGATGAAATCATATAAGGATTTTCAACTAAATGTATTAATGCATCATTCACTATATTCATAAATTTATGAATATAGTTTTCATCAGATGCAAGACTCACCTTTTCAGTAATATCTTCCATAGTTCCGATGAAAAACTTTATCTTTCCATTTTTATCAGGAATTGCCGTTGAATTTTCATTTACATAAATAATATTTCCTGAGATTGTAGTGTATTGGTTAACTATGTTTTCCAAATGCCCCTGAGATTCTAATGCCCCAACAAATTTTTCTCTACTGACTATATTAGGAAAACTTCCTTGCTCATTGATATTATAACCCTTTAAATAATCTTTTGATGGTAATTGTAGTATTTTGACAATATAATCATTAATTAAAAGAATCCTGCCCTCGGGGCAAGTCAAATAAACACCGATTGGAAGAATATCAAAAAACTCTTCCAGACTACCTATGTCATTTTCAATCAAAGTTAAAATGAAGTCATAATTTTGCATATCAAATCGATTATTAAATCTCGATGTTTATTTTCCAAATATGCAAATTAAATAATATAGACAGAATGAGGCAAAATATTACAAAAATTAATTAAATCCTTAATATTAATTCATTTGGTTACTGAAAATTTCAATATCTTTTGCTCATTATTTATTTCGATTACGCAAAAATATGTGCCTGAAAATAGAGAATTTGTATTTATTGGTATAGTGTTAAGACCCACATTGAGATAGCCGTCAAATATTTTCATTAATTCCAGCCCTAACAAATTTGAAAGATAAATAGAGCAATGCCGCATTTCATTCATCTTGATATTAAGAAGAGCAAAATTATTGCTTGGATCTATTGATATAGTTGCTTCCTGAATGTATAAACTTTCTTTAATGCTTGATGATTTCTTTGTAGTAAATGTCCAAATATCACTCCATGGACCAGCTCCCGCAGCATTCATTCCCGCGACTCGCCAATAATATTTAGTTTCTTCTTGCAATTTAGGTAAAACATTTAAAGGAGGATTTGTGTATTTTCTATTGAAAATGACGGATGCGAAGTTATCATCTTTTGCAATTTGCACCCAATAATTTTCTGCTAACTCATTGAGTTGCCAATTTAATCTTGCTTTTGGTTCAATATCAATTGCATTGTTAAAGGGTTCGATTAATTCAATTTTGTTGGGTAAAGCAATAGTTGTAAAATTGAAAACTTCTGACCAAGGTGCAGTCGTATTTTTTTCGATAATAGGTTGCACACGCCAAAATATCTTTGAGCCAGCAGGGATCACACTATCAATATAAATCAATGTATCTCGAATTAATGATTTATCGAAAATTATTGATTGGAAATCAGGATCGAGAGCTAATTGCAATCTATATTCACAATTTGGATAAAAATTAAGTTCCGAAAATTGTGGTTTATTCCAGCGGAATCTCAGCGATGTGCCTAAGTTAATAGAATTATTTGCGGGTTCGATTAGTTGCAATTTGTTTGCTGATGGTGCTCCAACGACAAAAGACCATAAACTAGATGGTGCTGAAGTTAATTCTTCTCCATTTGCACGAACGCGCCAATAAATAATCTGTCCCGAAGTTTTATGAATTTCGAGAGTGTTATCTCCATTTAAAACTTTGGTGGAATCGCACACTTTCAAATCTTTATCAGAAAATAATTCAACAGTGTAACTGACCGCTCCTTCTACTTTTGACCACTTTAGAGTAATAACATCAGGCAAATTAACACTGTAATTTTCGGGAAATTGCAATGCAGGAGTTGCCAGGAATTTCATTACAGGAGTTTGCATATAATCAACGTAATATATCGCGTTAGGCTTAATGTTTACTATTTTATGAACTTTTTTATTTGGATATGGAATGGTGATTGAATCTATGCTTTGGGCATTTCCAATACCAAAATGAAAGCAAGACGAATTTTGCGTCGAATGAGTTCCTGCAGCAGTGCCATATATTTCACGATAGAAAGATTTACCTTGCGCATAAACTGTAACTTTCGTTCCAAGTGCGTCATTGCTAATTCCTTCGGCGGGATTACCTTTCAATCGCAACTCGATCCACTGTCCTTTATGAGGTAAATCATTTCTTAATAGCTGACCTTTAATTAGCATATCTTCATCGCCATCATTATCGAAATCTAAACGAATGCCTTCCCAAGGATTATCAATGAAAGTGTTAATCAACCAAGTTATATCCTTCAATTTATAATCGGGTGGTCCCTGATTTAAATAAAATGTTCCATAACCGCCCGAATATTTGCCATGCCATAAATCTAGCCAGCCGTCATTATCAAAATCCACCCAACAAGCCCCGGCATTTCCTTCGTGAAATTTCAAACCCATCTGAAAGTGAACTTCATTAAATTTATAATTTTGATTTGGACCTAAATTTTTAAATATTAAAGAAGGATTTGAATATAGTCCGCGAGAATCAGTATGAGCTAAATTCCCAACGCATAAATCAGTATATCCATCATTATTGAAATCTCCCCATGAGCAACCCATTCCATGCCCAAAATAATAAGGAGCAAGTGTTGGATTGCCTTGAGCACCCGTCTGTGGTCCGACATCAACGAATGATTCATTACCAAGATTTTTATACAAATTATCCGGTGCAAGTCTATAAGTGGCTACAAATATATCTGCCAAATCATCATTATTGTAATCGCTTGCTGCTGCTCCATAGCAATCGTAATAACCGCCAATTGACCCACTTGAGCCAGGTATATATGGTTCTCCACTTTCAAGGTTTGCGTCAGTGCGTTTATTTGCAAATTTTCCATTTCCAATGTTTAACCAAATCTCATCAGGTGTAAATATCTCAGGTTTCCCCGCAATTTCGATCCTTTTATTTGCGATAAACAAATCTGGAAGACCATCAGAATTATAATCAAGCCAAAATGGAGTGCATGTATTGTATGGATTGAAATAATCATTATTTTCAAAGTGATTTGCAAGAAAAAAATCTGATGATGGATTTGGATATGGCTTCTGAAAAATTGCATCAGTTTGTATTTCCGAATAATGACCGTTCCCATCATTTCTATAAATTTTATCTTGATTCAATACCATTCTTTTATCGAAGTCATATTGACCATTTCTCATTACGTATACATCAATATCGCCGTCATTATCGAAATCTGCCCAATTTGTCCCCGCAGCGCTTCCAATTCCCAATTGTGCAGATACATTTAAAAATTGATTTGTATTTGCATAATCATTCTGAAAAATGCTACCACCAATTGCCATATCATCCCATCCGTCTTGGTTAAAATCAACAATAGAAATTTCTCCACCACCAGAAATCCCCATTGCTTGGTTCATATTGACAAATTTAGGTCGCGGAGGCAAACTCGATCTATCAGCATCAGGAAAATCATATTCAACTTCAAGCCGAACCATATAATCACCTGATGGAATATAATGCAATGTGCCCGCAATATCATAAAAATTAGGATTTGGAGTGAATGGATCTGTATACCAAGACATCGCAGAACTTTTCCCATCCGAATCATAAGTAAAATAGGGACCTGCTGGTTTCATAGTATGTTGGACTACTATTTTGTCAATTCCATCTGAACGCAAACCGCTCCCTGAAACATCAACATCAATCCAGCCAGGAACACCTGAATAGTCAATTTCAATTGGATTAATTAAGGAATTGTAGCTCCAGATATACTCGGTTGGCCATAAATTGCCAGCTGTTGGAAATCCACAAATCCATAAAGTGTCTTTGCAAGGGGTGTTCCCCGATAAATAAATTCGGATAGTCTTTACATTGCAAGGTCCGTCGGGTGTTAGAACAGCAGATTCTTCCCAAAAATTACGACTGGAATTATAAACAATTCCGCCCACAATACCGTTGTCATTTTTGATTTCAATAAGCGAAGCATTTGCATTCAAGCATAAAAATAAAATAAGTATAAAAACCAATTTTTTCATATTATTGTCATTAAATTTTAATTCAAAATTAAACTTTTTTATTATATTGCAAAATATTTTTTTCATCACATATTGTCAAAAAAACATGCAAAAACAATCAGTGAAAAACTATATATGGATCGCAGTTTTCGGAATTGCAATGGGCTTTCTGGAAGCAATTGTAGTTGTATATTTGCGTGAATTATTTTATCCTTACGGATTTAATTTCCCACTTGCACCATTTCCACCAAACCTATATATAATTGAAATAATTAGAGAATTCGCAACAATACTGATGCTTGCTTCATTAGGAGCGATAGCAGGGAAAACATTTCCGCAGAAATTTGCATACTTTCTCTATGCTTTTGGAATTTGGGATATTGTTTATTATATAGCATTGAAAATTTTCCTTGGTTGGCCCGCATCGCTTTTTACTTGGGATATACTTTTTTTAATTCCGATTGTATGGATTGGACCCGTGCTTGCTCCGATTATTTGTGCGGCGACAATGATTGCACTTGCATTCTTGCTGATTTCACTAAGCGAAAAAAATATTAATTTTAAAATTAAATCGCTTGATTGGACATTACTTCTTCTGGGTGCATTTATTATATTTGTTTCATTTATATGGAATTATGTGGAATTTATTTTATTAGGTAATATTGATTTAAAGCAAGTTCTTGCAATGCAAGATTTCAATCAAATGCAATTAAGATTAGCTTTTATTCCTCAAAGTTTTAATTGGATTTTATATATAATTGGGGAGGTTTTAATTATTATTGCAATCATTAAATTAGCAACTGAAAGTAGAAAGTCAAGGCAATTAGTTGATGTAAATTCAAGAATCAAAAAATAATTTTGTAATTTTGCAATCTGCAAAAAGGTGAGGTGCGAGAGTGGTTGAATCGGACGGTCTCGAAAACCGTTGTACTCTTACGGGTACCGTGGGTTCGAATCCCACCNNAAAGTTTGCCCGGATGGCGAAATTGGCAGACGCGCTACATTCAGGGTGTAGTCTCCAATAGGAGGTGCAGGTTCAAGTCCTGTTCCGGGCACTTATGAGTTTGAAACATTTAAAATTAAATGATCTAACATAATAAAAATAAAAAAGGCATAATCCTTGCGAATTATGCCCTAAATAATTTCAATTATTTATATTATTCGTGTTCCATATTAGCGTAATGATAACGTCTTGCGGATTTGGCGCGTGCTAATCTGTTTTCTATAGATGGCTTCGTGTATGAAGTACGTTTTTTAAATTCACGCAAAACACCGCTACGTTCGTATTTTTTCTTAAATCTTCTTATTGCTCTATCAATATTTTCATTCGTTTGTAGTGTAACACCTATCACTATATTTTCACCTCCTTTAGTGTTTTAGATTTTCAATTAATCTTTTTTCATTACTTTTTTCAAAATGGACGACAATTGCTCGATTCCCATCACTAAGAGTTTCTTTGGACCTAACTATTCCAACGTCATCCCAAACTGCATGGAAAATAATATCTCCAATTTCATATTCATCTATGGGAGAATATTTTTTGGCGTCCTCACGCGATATATGTACTATTGCTTTTGATTTGTCGACTTGTGATTCAATTGTGTCAAGGTTGATTAGTTGAGCATGACGACTTTTTGTGCATTTTGCCCATTGCTGGCGCCCTTGGGGAGTTTCAATGGGTTCCCCAATAAGTTCGTGCTTTGTCTCCTTCATTAAAAAAGGAGAATATAGCATAATATACTTTGCTCTTCGAGGTTTTCTTTTTCTTCCAACCATTTTTCCTCACTTTTATTAAAAGAACGAATATTAAAAATACAAAATTAACTATTTTTTTTGACTTAACAATAATTTTCTTTATTTTGTGTTAATTTTGTGAAATCTTTTTGAATTTCTTATTTTTGAGATTATGGAAATTACATCTCTTGATACTATTGAAGGACGAAAATATCTCCGAGATATTTATTTTGAATTAAAATTCAAGAAAAACTACGGGGATTTTAATTTGCTTTATGTTCTATGGACAATTTGTATAAATCCTAACAATATTAAAAAATATTCTTCACTGGATATTAACGTGTCTCATTCTCAAGGTTTCTTTCGTGGAACGGGGCTTTGGATGACAGAGATATTTAGCCGTTATTATTTTTCAATTTTGAATGCGTTTGTTTATTTTGGAGCGGCTATATTATTACTCCTTGTTGGTGTTCGCAAGTTCTCAGCTTATATTAACGATACTATTGTTATATTAGGATTTGTCTTTGAAGCTTCACTTCTTATTTTGATGTTTGTTTTCTTGCTCTTTTCGCCAAAAGATGAATTTGATGAAATTGAAGATGATGACGAAAAAACTAATTCAGAAAAGGAGTTGATTGATGAAATTGGTGAAATTGCTCGCGACATGGCTGACTCTACTTTCCAATTGGGGAAAATAAATTCTAATCTCACTGAATTAGTTGCATCAGAAAATAATCTTGTGAATAAAATTGATTCGTTTTCTCAAAATCTGGCGAAATCTGTTGCCCCAAATGATGAATTGCTCAATGCTATGCATAATGTTGCAAAATCACTCAATGCATTTCAAACTCAATTAACATTATTAAATGACGATTTACAAAATATCAAAACCATGAATCTGCAAGCATCAGTCCGCCAAGAGCTCGAAAAAATTCTTATGAATAATTTGAAAAATGAAGAAAAAAATTCCATCTTATAAAAAGAATGTAGAAATTTATTTTATTTTATATCTTGCAGCTCTTATGCTGCTTATCCCCGATTTAAAAGAAAATAATAAACCAAGCCAAACTTCTGCTGATGTCAATGAAGATTTTTTCCGGATTTATCCCGAAAAAAATATATTGTTAGCAAGGTTATATTTGGATAGCAATGGTGTTAATTTTATTTCAATTGATTCCACAAATATTATTTTTTATTCGGGAAATGTTCAACAAATTGATTTTGACTTCCAAATTCAAAATAAAGAACTTAATCAATTGCTAGTTTTAAATAAAAACTCCAATCTAAATAATTTCTTCAAATTTGCTGAAAACAAAGATTTGAATCTTGCATATTTTTATTGGAAACCTCCAATATTGGACAAAAGAAATTATGTGTTCAATGTGAAAGTAAATGCTTCTGCCCTTGTGAAAGTGCCAATTTCAAAATCGAATGAATTCCAATTAAAGAAATTAGAAGCTACTACATATTTTGATCTTGTCGTAAATTATTTTGACCCCAAAACAGGCTTGCCAATGATTACATCAAATCAAGATACTGTCAGGATCGCTTCGATTGATTCCAGTTTGTTTTATTCACTGAATCGAAATACTCAGGATTTATTTGTGAATTTTGAAAAAGACCAAGTGTCCTCAATTGCCGGTGAGAATTGGCAAAATACTGCATTTATTATTGGGATGGACCTTGCAAGAGATTTGGGTAAAAAGCCTGAGATAAAAATAATTAATACTCCTGAGAATAATAGTGGAACAGTTTCTATACAAAAAATTCAAGGGAATAGTATTATTTTGCAAGGTCGTATGCCTCTATTTGGTTCCAGCAAGGTCAAAATCAAACTTCTTAGAAAATACGACAAAAGTACTATTGAGGATGAATTTTCTTTATCACCAATTGAAATTAAAGAGCCCGAATACAAAAGCGTCATTTATCCATACCAGACATATACTATAAAACCTAATTTTCCAAATTCATTAGAGCATATTTATAGCTGCAGAATTAAATCAGTTGACGGTCAAATTATCCAGAATTCATCGGGAAATATTCCTTTTTCATTATCTGTTGATAAGGCATTCATTGGAAAAACATTAATGTTCGAGAGGTTGATTGATAATAAAAATTACGGTAAAGTTTATCAAATAAAAGTGCAAGATTATCCTCCACCGCAAATTGCACAGTTGCAACTTGTCTCGACCAATAAATTGAAAATACTTGCAAATACATTTGGAATTATTGAAAACCGAGAGAATTCTATCAAAAATATTGAGATTATAGGGAATGCAAAATATAATGAACTTGTTGGTCAAACCGCAACTAACCCCGTTAATCTTGTATTTACGCAAGTGTTTGAAATTGTTCCGTTGAATCAAAATGAAAAATTTTCATTCAAAATACGCGTGCAAGATCAGCGTGGAATTTGGTCTGAATTTGTGCAGTTTCCTGAATAAAATATTATTCTGAAATAAGTTGCAAAAATATTCTCGAATTTTTAAATTCTTCTTCGAGTTCAAAAGTAAAAACTTCTAAATCGAGATCTTGAAGTTCAGGTTTTTGTTCGACTAAGAATTTCCATTCTTTTGTATCTTTGAGCGATAGTGATTTTAATCCTTCGTAAAACCCTGCGTCCCATATTTCAGTAAGCATATCAGCAATGCGGACAATTGCTAATTCTTCAGAACCTTCATCATTAGATAAATTCTCTATATCATGATGAAAACCAATGATATTTGTTAATTCCATTGGTAATTTCCAAAGATTTGCAAGAGCGAGACCGACCACAGGGTGAGTGATGCCATAAATTTCTTGTTCTGCTTGGAGATCAGTGTAATTACTGAACTCTACAAGACTTAAGACTTTGGAATACAAATGAGTGTCATATTGGAAAATTGTAAGCTTCCCAATATCGTGCAACAATCCGCCAATAAATTCATAATCTTTTGATAAAAAATGAATCTTTTCAGCGAGAGCTTTTGCAACGACAGCTGTGCAAGAAGAATGCCACCAAAATTTCTCAATAAGTTCGGCAGATCCTTTTTCTTTCATCATAAAAAGTTTGGAGAAGATTGAAACGCCAAGCACAATATTTGTTAATCGATTTAAGCCAAGATTGATTATAGCTTGTTGCACAGATGTAATATCAGTATAAGTTGCGTATAGAGGAGAATTAGCAACACGCAATAGTTTGATTGTTAAAGTAGGGTCAGTCTCCACCACTCTTGCAATCTCGCGGATGTCGATATTTTCATTTTCAATCAGAAGCAATACTTTGGCTGCAACAGGAGGTAGAGTTGCTAATTCTTGCGTTTCAAGCAATTTATCGATGATTGACATATTGCAAATATTTTTTCTTATAAAATTAAGAAAATAAATATTATTAATGAAGATTTTGCAAGATTTTTTATTAAATTTTGTATGGCACTTGAAGATATTTCTTAGCTAATGTATGCGATTCATTATAATTTTTAACTTTTAGTACTTCATTATACGATTGGACTGCTTTATCGCGTTTCCCCATAGCATCGTAAATATTCCCCAGTTTGAGATATGAAAGGGCAAGGAAGCCTGTTTGCTCTTTATCAATAATTTTTGAACCCTCAATGGATTTCTTAAAGTACTTTTCAGCTTCGGGATAATTGCCTCTGCCCATCAAAGCCAGTCCTATATAGTAGATCGCTTCACGAGCTGTGGAGTTATTATAACCGTACCATTTTTCTGAACATCGTGAAAATATTTCTCTCCACGTTTTTTCATATTCAGCAGTATACCCTAACCGAACATAAATTCTTCCCAAATACCGATGGAAATATGGATTATTCGGATATCTTAAATGCAATTCTTCAGCAATCTTTACTGCTTCATAAATATCATTCTCAAATGAATAATAAATTTGCAGAAGCACAACTTCAGCTTCGACTTTTGCATAGCGGGCATATTTCGCCGCAGAACGAAGTTGGAACATTCCTAAGCGTTTATCTCCACGTGGGGCAAAAACAAGCAATGGTTTAATAATCGGATAATCTTCTGCGAATTTTTGTGAAAAATAATTATAAATGCCTGTACCAAGCAAGACGTCATGATTAGTTGGAGCAATTTGCAGGCACGTGTTTAAAATATCCAATGCGATTTTTGCATCCTGTGCTGCTGTCACCCATTGATTCCGCATTGTTAGTAGCCGTGCTCGATATCCAATAGCACCGCCTTTAAAAAAAAGTGCATTAATATCATTTGGAATTGAATCCAATATGTAATTACATTTATCGATTACTTTATCTATTTTTTTTAAAAATTGTTTATCTTTACTCTCGTTATCGGGATATAAATTGATTTCCCACCATTCAATCATTGCATCCAAAAAATAACCCGCAGGGTGAGTTGGATACTTATTTTGGACATCTTTGAATATTTTCTCAGCACGTGCAAATTCCAAATTGTAAATACAATCTGTTCCAAGAAGTACCAAGCTATCTGCATCTTGATACATTATTGCCCATTGTGAGTGTGTCTCGACTGCCGAAAAGCAGCAAATAATTACGCCAAATAATAAAAATAAAAGACTTCTTGATTTCATTTTTTCGAACTTAATAAAATTCTATCTTCATTATAAATTTTCTTAAAATTAAAAGACGAAAAATATGGGTTTATTCTTTCAAATTTAACAATAAAAAAAGAAGTTATTAATAAAATTATTATCGAAAGTATTCCACTTTCAATTCCATATTGATTTCCAAGAAAAAATTGCTCAATACTATTTTTTGTTTTTAATTGGAAAAAAAATAGATATTGACTCAAACCGCTAATTGGCGAACCCAAAATCAAAGCGGAAAGCACATTCCAAAAGAAATGATAAAAAATGGCATACCAAAGTGATTGCGTTTGCAGATAAATCAGAGACAACAATATACCTGCAATAATAGTAGAAAGAAAGGATGACCAACTTATGTATGGATTGAAAATATGCAGCATTGCAAAAATCAAGCTAACTATCAAAATTGAACCCACAGCATTATATCTCTCAAATAAATATTTGAGCAGGACTCCCCGGAAAAATATTTCCTCTTGCATCACCGCAAATGCTGAAATGAATAGAAATTGAATTAAAATATAAATAGAAATTGTTCCGCCTAATGGTACTATTATTTTTAAATAATAAGCAACTGTAAAGATTAGAATAAAAGGAACGAGCACATAACCTAATGCCTTGAAGAAATAAACAAATGTCAGTTTGTCAAACTTTAATCCGAGACTTTTCAAAAAGTTTCCTGATCTTATTTGTTCAATAATGAATACAGGTAAAGAAATTATCAAAAAATTAACTAACGATATGATGAGAAAATTATATTTCCAATAAATTAGAAAATTATGAAAAATATTAAAGACAATATTATATAAAAAAATTAGTAAGAATATCCCTAAAAAATAGGCAATCAAGCGTCGATACCATTTGGCAAGGAAAATTCTGATTTCCTCAATCATTTTCTGAAGAATTGTCTTGAAGTTTGAAAATGTGTTCGTCAATTTTGTTCCTCATAATCTCGAGGACGACCTCGTGTGCCTCACCATATAAAATCATATTAAGTTGTGGGCAATAAGAAGCGTAGTTACCATCGCCTTGCTTGCGAATGAGTATTTCGTAATCATCGGGATTTGTGCTGCTAAATATATTAATTCCCATTTCAAAATTTTAAATTATAAAGCATTATATTTTAATTATGCTCGACGAATTTATATGAGCCCACATATCTTTGTAGGGAAAGGATATCTGCATTTCCTCCAATTTCCTGGACAATAGCAAATCAGCTTCAGCGGAGAGGGCGAGATTCGAACTCGCGGT
>DIEP01000124.1:2607-37270 GCA_002418685.1 Ignavibacteria bacterium UBA5771 | reverse complement strand
CCGCACTCCAATATTAATTTTTCAAAATTATTACTCGAAATATTCGTAATTTTGATTTTTTTGAAAGTTATGGAAAAATTAATATTTGAAACAAGTAAAAATGGTAGGAAAGCTTATTCTCTACCAAAATTAGATGTCCCCGAAGTTGATTTAGCTTTTACTCTTGATAAACAATTACTCCGAGATACTCTTGCTGAGCTTCCCGAAGTAAGCGAAATCGAGATTGCCCGTCATTTCAACCGCCTTGCTCATTTAAATTATGGTATCGAAGAAGGTATCTATCCCCTTGGCTCTTGCACAATGAAATACAACCCTAAGGTTAATGAAAAAGTTGCCTCCCTTGATGGATTTGCAAATATCCACCCCTTGCTTGATGATAAATACTCGCAGGGTGCTTTGCAACTTATGTATGAGCTTGGCGAACATCTGAAAATAATAACAGGAATGCAAGGCATCACTCTTCAACCACCCGCCGGAGCAGCAGGCGAACTAACAGGTATCAATCTCATTCGTTCTTATCATCAAGATAATGGAAATTTTAACAAAACGATTATACTTATTCCCGATTCTGCACACGGAACAAATCCCGCATCGGCTTCAATCGGTGGTTTCCAAATTATGAATGTGAAATCCAATAGCGATGGAAAAGTAGATATCGATGATTTGAAATCCAAATTGAATGAAAATGTAGCAGGAATGATGCTTACAAACCCTAACACACTCGGACTTTTCGAAAGTGATATATGCACAATACAAGATGAATTGCACAAAGTTGGCGCATTGCTTTATATGGATGGTGCCAATATGAATGCACTACTCGGAATCGTCAAACCTGGCAAAATCGGCGTGGATTGCATTCACTTAAATCTTCACAAAACATTTTCGACTCCACATGGTGGCGGTGGTCCTGGCGCAGGTCCTGTGCTTGTTAATGAAAAACTGCTCCCATACTTGCCCGTCCCACAAATCGTGTTCGACGGTGAGGAATACTCTTTGAATTATAATTTACCGAAAAGTATTGGCAAAATGCACTCTTTCTTTGGTAATTTCCTTGTATTTGTGCGTGCTTATGCGTATATACTGATGCTCGGTCGCGATGGACTTTTTGAGACAAGCAAAGGAGCAATTATCAATGCAAATTATTTGAAATCGCTGCTCAAAAATGATTTCGAGTTTCCTTATCCTTCTGAAAGTATGCATGAATTTGTTATGAGCGGTAGCAAGCAAAAGCAGATTGGCGCATCAACTATGGATATTGCCAAGCGATTGCTTGATTATGGATTTCACGCCCCGACTGTTTATTTCCCATTAATTGTTCACGAAGCATTGCTTGTGGAGCCTACTGAGACGGAAACAAAAGAGAGTTTGGACGCATTCGCAAATGCTTTGAAATCAATTTGTGATGAAATTCAAAAAGATCCTGAATTTGTCAAAGATTCACCGCACTCAACACCAATCAGACGTGTGAATGATGTATATGCAGCAAGAAACTTAAATATTGCTTGGAAAGATTAAATTACAATACGGCAATTTTATTTTTTATAATCTTGTAATTTTGCGTTATTATTTATGAAAGACGCACTACAAGAGATATATTCAGTTTTATATAAGGAAATTCTTAGCGAATTCCGAACACGGTATTCGATTAGCACTATTCTGCTATTTATTTTAACGACTATTACGATTATTGCCATTAGCTTTGCATCAGAGAAATTGACTGAGGAATCTACTGCAAGCTTGCTCTGGGTTGTTATTTTCTTTGGGACAATGATTGGACTATCCAAATCATTTGTTAGCGAGGAAGAACACGGCACGGCTCTCCTTTTGCAAATCGTAGTGAGGTCTGACGCTATATTTTTCGGGAAATTAATATTTAACGTATTATTGAGCTTATTTATTAATTTCTTCTCGATTATCTTGTTTTTTTTATTTGCTAATACTGCACCAATAATTTCCCTCGATTTATTTATTCTGATAGTTGTGATTTGCTCAATTGCAATTGCATCTGCAACGACGGTGATATCTGCGATAATATCAAAGGCAGCATCAAAGAATGCACTTTTCCCAATTCTTTCATTCCCAATACTTTTGCCAATAATTAAAATTGGAATAGATTCAACGGGGCTAACATTGGTCGGTACTGAATTATCAGCAATTCAATCTGATATGCAATTACTAATTGCTTACACAGGATTATTGATTATAGCTTCGTATTTACTATTCGATTTCATTTGGAAAGACTGATTTATTCATTTAGTTACATTTTTTTTTGATAATTTGCAATTTTTTTTAAATATATTTTCCATAAAAAGAGTGAAAAAAATGAACGGTTCAAAAATTACAATGGTAAACGGGAAACTCAACATTCCAAATGATCCTATAATTCCATTCATCGAAGGAGACGGAACAGGTCCAGACATCTGGGCAGCATCAGTGCGAGTATTAGACGCAGCAGTTGCGAAGGCATATAATGGCGAAAAAAAGATTTTCTGGAAAGAAGTCTATGCAGGAGAAAAAGCTTTTGATAAATTTAATAGTTGGCTTCCTGATGAAACGTTAGAAACAATCAAAGAACATATCGTAGCAATCAAAGGACCACTTACTACACCCGTTGGAGGCGGCATCCGCTCTCTGAATGTTGCATTACGTCAAATATTAGATTTATACACTTGTTTGCGTCCCGTAAGATTCTTCGAAGGAGTTCCCTCCCCCGTTAAGCATCCTGAGAATACAAATATGGTAATTTTCCGAGAAAATTCCGAAGATATTTATGCAGGCATAGAATGGATGAATGGCACTCCTGAATGCACCAAGATGATCAATTTCCTTGTAAATGATATGAAAGTCACGAAAATTCGCTTTCCAAATTCAGCATCAATTGGGATTAAACCTGTATCTGAAGAAGGGACTAAACGAATTGCCCGAGCATCAATCCGCTATGCATTAGAAAATAAACTCCCCTCAGTTACTTTTGTGCATAAAGGTAATATTATGAAATTTACAGAGGGCGCTTTCAAAAATTGGGGCTATGACGTTGCCGAACAAGAATTTAGCGAGCAAACTTTCACCTGGCGAGAATATGACAAAATTAAAGCCGAAAAGGGTGAAGCTTTTGCTAATCAAGCTCAAAAAGAAGCACTTGCTTCGGGACGATTGCTTGTGAAAGACTTTATTGCAGATGCATTTTTGCAGCAAATTCTTACACGACCTGAAGAATATTCAGTTATTACAACGCTAAATCTGAATGGAGATTATATTTCCGATGCTCTTGCCGCAACAGTGGGTGGAATTGGAATAGCACCCGGTGCAAATATCAATTGGGAATTGGGCTACGCAGTATTCGAAGCAACTCACGGCACTGCTCCAAAATATGCAAATCTTGATAAAGTTAATCCAGGTTCTTTGATTCTTTCGGGCGTTATGATGTTCCAATATATGGGATGGGATAAAGCTGCCGAACTAACTGTTAAAGCAATTGAAAAGACAATTCTGCAAAAGAAAGTCACGTATGATTTCGCTCGTTTAATGGAAGGTGCAACGGAATTAAAGTGTTCTGAATATGGCACTGCAATAATTGAAAATATGTAAATAATAGGTTTATATGTTCAAAAATCATCCCGCAGGGCTTTTTGTTGCATTCTTTTCCAATATGGGGGAAAGATTTGGCTTTTACACAATGCTTGCCATATTTACTCTCTTCTTGCAAGCTAAATATGGCTACACAGCAGCACAAGCCACACAAGTTTTTGGTATTTTTATGGCAGCGGTATATTTCATGCCTTTGATTGGAGGTATACTTGCAGATAGATGGCTAGGATATGGTAAAACAATTAGTATTGGATTAGTTGTTATGTTTATCGGTTATATTCTGCTTGCTATTCCTACAAAAATGAATACAAACATAGGTCTTGTATTTACTGCATTAGCAGTAATTGCATTAGGCACAGGATTATTCAAAGGCAACCTTCAAGCACTTGTAGGGAATTTGTATGACGATCCAAAATATAGCAAGAATCGCGACGTAGCCTTCAATATTTTCTATATGGGGATTAACATTGGCGCAATGTTTGCACCAACAGCTGCTGAAGTCGTAAGCAATTGGATATTGAATAAATATCATTTCTTCTATAATGCAGAAATCCCCGCACTTGCTAATAAATATCTCAATGGCGATAATTCTGTTGCAGATAAATTAACAGGATTAGCCCAAGCACAGGTTGGACAAGTCACAGATTTGACAGCATTTGCTTCAAATTATATCAATGCTTTAAGTGAATCCTATCATTATGCTTTTGGAGTTGCTTGTATCAGTTTGATTGTATCTATGTTAGTCTTCTGGATTTTCAGAAAATACTATAAAACTGCTAATATGACTGAAAGACAAAAAGCAAAAGACAAAGATTTACAAAATCAAGTAGTGGAATTAACTCCCAAGCAAACTCGCGAAAGATTGATTGCACTTGGACTTGTATTCTTTGTGGTTATATTTTTCTGGATGGCTTTCCACCAGAATGGTGCAGCAATGACTATATTCGCGAGGGATTATGTTATGGGAACAGTGGGCAGATTTACAAATCTGTTCTTTGATTTATTCGGATTATTATTTGTATTTTTCTCTGTACTCGGAATAATATTTTTCGTCCGAAAGAAATCTTCTACACGCACTCGAATTATTAGTGCCATTGGATTTATAGTTTTTGCAACTTTAACAATTTTGCGGTTCAATAGCTACGGCGATGTCAATCCTTTTACTCCGCAAAAGTTCCAGCATTTCAATCCATTTTTTATTGTTGCACTCACACCACTTATTGTTGGATATTTCAGTTATTTAAATAAAAAAGGTAAAGAACCATCTGCTCCGAAAAAGATTGGCATTGGAATGATAATTACAGCGATTGCTTATACTATAATGGTGCTTGGCTCACTCTCTTTGCGGGGATTTGATCCCGGGGTTATTGGTGAAGTGCGAGCTCCAATGGATGTGCTTATTTCTCCATATTGGTTAATCTCGACCTATTTCCTACTGACTATTGCGGAATTATTTCTCAGTCCGATGGGAATATCATTCGTGTCAAGAGTCGCTCCACCGAAATATAAAGGGTTAATGCAAGGAGGATGGCTCGCGGCAACGGCTATTGGCAACTACGCGGTAGCAATTGTTGGATCATTCTGGGATGCACTTCCTCTTTGGGCATTTTGGTTGATATTAGTAGTCTGCTGCCTGCTTTCGGCTACATTTATATTCTCTATTCTCAAACGTTTGGAAACAGCAACAAATTAAGAAAATTTATTTGCAATTTCCTAAAATAAAAAAACCCGCTTTTATCAGCGGGTTTTTATTTTTAAAATATATTAATCTTAAATTAAAAATTCAGTTTATACTCATTTAATGCTTTCATATATTGAGCACGCTCGTAAGCCGACGGATTGGGTACGTTTTTCTGAGACATTACGCCAATGAATTCTTCAACTGATGAATACTCTTTCTCTTCCATCCATTGATGTAAATCAGCAATCAAAGTCTTCATATAATCCAAACCATTCCTGGCAAAAGCAGCAAACATCATTGTGACATTAGCACCTGCAAGCAACATTTTGATAGCATCCTTGGCAGTTAATATCCCACCTGTCGCAGCCAAATCTAAGTTTATCCGACCTTTCATAATGGCAATCCATCGCAACGCAATTCGATTATCAGATGAATTGCTTAATGTCACCTTTGGTTCAACTTCAAGAGTATCGACATTAATATCAGGTTGATAGAATCTATTGAAAAGCACAAGCGAATTAGCACCTACATAATCAAGACGTTTTGCAAAATTTGCAAAATTTGTGAAATAAGGACTAAGCTTGGCTGCAACGGGTATGTGCAACTTTGATTTTACTTGTTGGAAAATATGAACATAAGCATCTTCAATTTCATCAGCGTGCAATCCGAAATCCGTTGGGATATTATAAATATTTAATTCAATGGCATCGGCTCCTGCCTCTTCCATTTTTATAGCATAATCTATCCAGCCACCTATCGATGTTCCATTAAGACTGCCGATGATTGGAACATTAGTTCTTTGTTTAGCTTTTTGGATGAGTTCAAGATATTCTTCAGGTGCCATACGATAATCATCATAATTCGGAAAAAATGACTGTGCTTCCGAGAAGCTTTCGGTGCCGTGTGTTAGATGATATTCGAGTTCGAGTTCTTCATCTATCAGCTGCTCTTCAAAAAGTGAATGCAAAACAATCGCTCCAATTCCAAGATCGCTTAATTTAACAAGTTTATCAATATCTTGGCTAATTGGCGATGCTGATAATACGAATGGCGATTGCAATTCATATCCTAAATACTTTGCTTTAATATTCATTAGTTTACTCCTTCTATTGTTCTGACGTTTCCATCAGTTTGTTTAACGAAATCAGAGAAATCTCTTTGAGCGAGATAAGAATAATATTTATATCTATCATTGACAAATTCTTGTGCTTCTTCATAGAATTTCTTATAGCCCGCAGGATTTATTTTGCTTAGCATTTTATATCTCGTCTCTTGGTCAAGATATTGAGCAACAGGAATTTTGGGTGCTTTGCTATCGAGAGTTAAAGGATTTTTGCCTACCAATTTATTATTTGGATTATAACGGTAAAGTATCCATTGCCCTGAATCTACCAATGCTTTCTGAACTGATAGAGGATGCTCCATATCAATACCATGAGCAATACAATGGCTATATGCAATAATTATTGAGGGTCCGTCATAGGCTTCTGCTTCTGCAAAGGCTTTTAGAGTTTGTGCATCATTGGAACCAAATGCAACGGAAGCAACATAAGCGTTGCTATAAGCCATTGCCATCATTCCAAGGTCTTTCTTCGGTGTTGGTTTTCCGCTTGCAGCAAATTTTGCAATTGATCCGATTGGTGAAGATTTGGACATTTGACCGCCCGTATTCGAATAAACTTCTGTATCAAGCACAAGAATATTCACATTCTTACCTGATGCGATAACGTGATCCAATCCACCGTATCCAATATCATAAGCCCAACCATCGCCACCAATTATCCATACTGATTTGCGGACAAGATAATCAGCCACATCCAGCAAACGTTTTGCATCAACTGTATTGATTTCTTTTAATTTTGATTTAAGTATTTCTACTCTTTGGCGTTGACTTGCAATCTCTTCTTCGCTTTTTTGATTTGAATTTAACAATTGATTAACCAAATCGCCACCGATAGCACTTCCCAATTTCGATAGAAGATTACGGGCAATTTCTTCCTGCTTATCAATTGCCAATCGCATACCTAATCCGAATTCAGCATTATCCTCGAATAGAGAATTATTCCAAGCAGGACCTTTCCCATTTTTATTTATTGTCCAAGGGGTTGTTGGCAAATTTGCTCCATAAATTGAAGAGCAACCTGTTGCATTAGCAATCACAGTGCGATCGCCGAACATTTGAGAGACAAGTTTAACATAAGGAGTTTCCCCGCATCCTGCACATGCGCCTGAGAATTCAAACAATGGCTGCTGAATTTGTTGCTGGCGAATGTTAGTATTTTGAATAGTTGAACGATCTTTTTCGGGAATGGTTAAGAAGAAATCCCAATTAACCTTCTCTTGCTCGCGAAGTGGGATTTGCGGATTCATATCCAAGGCTTTATGTTTTGGATTCTTTTTATCAACAACGGGACAAGACTCAACGCATACCTTGCAACCTGTGCAATCTTCTGGTGCTATTTGAATTGAATAAATCTCCCCTTTGTAATCCTTTGAAGGCATAGATTTGAATGTTGGAGGTGCGTTTTCCAAAATATTTTGACCATAAACTTTAATTCGTATCGAAGCGTGAGGGCAAACCAGGGCGCACTTCCCGCATTGAATACATATAGATTCATCCCAAACGGGAATTTCCAGAGCGATATTACGCTTCTCATATTGAGCAGTTCCAGTGGGCCAAGTGCCATCAATTGGGAAAGCACTCACGGGAAGCTCATCGCCACGTCCTGCAATAATTTCGCCTTCAACATATTTCACAAATTCGGGAGCTTTTGGAGAAACTGCGGGGAATGTATCCCATTCAGAAGTAACTTGCTCGGGAACAGGCACTACATACAAATTTGCAAGTGTGTTATCCACAGCGTCCAAATTCATTTTGACAACGTTTTCACCTTTTTTGCCATAAGTCTTGCGAATTGATTTCTTTATTTCTTCAATGGCTTGATCGCCCGGAAGAACACCTGAAATAGCAAAGAAGCATGTTTGCATAATTGTATTAATTCTGCGTCCCATTCCGCTTTCTTCTGCAACTTTTTGAGCATCAATAGCATAGACTTTTATTTTCTTATCGATTATTTGTTTCTGTTGCGATTTCGGAAGACTATTCCACACTTCATCTTTTGGAAATGGAGTATTCAGCAAAAACACGCCACCTTTGACTAAATTCTTAATTAAATCATATTTTTCGAGAAAAATTGTTTGATGGCAAGCCAAAAATTTTGCATGTGTTATTTTATATGGAGCACGAATCAAATCGGGTCCAAATCTTAAATGCGAGATAGTAATCGAACCAGATTTTTTGGAATCATATTCAAAATATCCTTGGCAATAATAATCTGTATTATCACCAATTATTTTTATAGAGTTCTTATTTGCACCAACTGTTCCATCAGAGCCAAGCCCATAGAATAAACCTCGAAATACTGAATCCGGTTCAATATTAAATGTAGGATCAAAATCTAGACTTGTGAAATTCACATCATCATTGATACCCGTTGTAAAATGCTTTTTGGGTTTGGAATTCTCTAAATTATCAAAAATTGATTTTACCATAGATGGAGTAAATTCTTTCGAAGATAAACCATAGCGGCCACCAATAATATTTGGTATTTTCTCAAAAGGTGCGGTTCCGTCTTGCATTGCTTCATAAACAGCACTGACCACGTCAAGATAAAGTGGTTCGCCCGTTGCACCTGGTTCTTTTGTGCGGTCAAGAACAGCAATTTTCTTCGTAGTTTTTGGCAAAGCAGCAATAAAATGCTTAATGCTAAATGGACGATATAAATGGACTTGCAAAACACCGACTTTTTTGCCAAGATTTTTATTCAAATATTCGACCGTATCACGAGAAACATCGGCTCCGGATGCCATAATTACGATGACATTTTCAGCATTGGGATCACCAACATAATCAAATAAATGATATTGCCGACCTGTCAAGCGAGCAAATTTGTCCATCTCTTCTTGAACTATATCGGGACAATCATCATAATATTTATTCATTGTCTCTCGATTTTGGAAAAATACATCAGGATTCTGAGCTGTTCCACGCAAAACTGGATGGTCAGGAGAAAGAGCACGGTCTTTATGTGCTTTGACAAGTTCATAATCAACCATCTGACTGAGAACATCATCAGGGAGTACTTCAATCTTCTGTACTTCGTGAGATGTTCGGAATCCGTCAAAGAAATGCAGGAAAGGAATTCTCGAACGCAAAGTAGCAGACCAAGCTATTGCTCCCATATCCATAATTTCTTGGACAGTACTTGAAGCAAGAAGTGCAAAACCCGTTTGACGTGCAGCATTAATATCGCTATGATCACCAAATATTGATAGAGCATGGGTGGATAAAGTTCTCGCAGATATGTTGAAAACTGTCGGAGTAAGTTCACCTGCAATTTTATACATATTTGGAATTTTCAATAATAAACCTTGCGATGCGGTGAAAGTAGTCGTTAATGCCCCTGCTTGCAATGCACCGTGGACAGCACCAGCAGCACCGCCTTCACTTTGCATTTCATAAACTGTTGGAATTGATCCCCAAATATTTTTAATTCCTTTCGAAGCCCACTCATCCGAAAACTCTCCCATTGGGGAAGAAGGAGTGATTGGATAAATTGCTATTACTTCACTATATCGATAGGCTGTATAAGCAGCTGCTTCATTCCCATCGACTGTTATAAATCTTTTTTCAGACATACCTATTTCCTTTTCATCAAAATAAATTTATTTATAAAAACTAATTTTAAAAATTTCTGTTTTACCATTATTCAAAATTAACAAAACTTTCTTTATTATGAGTTAAGAAAATTAAATTAATAAATATTAATGTTATGAAAATCGGAATTTTGTTAATTAAGCTAAAATCAAGTGATTTTCAAATATGTTATTATGAAATGAAGAAATTAGGGAAAACAATGATAAGTAATGTATCATAAGTCGCATTTCCGTCATTTAGAGCAAGTATCTTGCAAGGCAATATATATATTAATATAGCAATGTTATTTTCACCATTCAAAGGCATCTTTCGCTTTGATGGCACTTGCGCTAGCTTCAGCAATTGTATTTCCAAGTGTGGTAATATGTCCCATCTTCCGTCCAATACGTGACTCTTTTTTATTATATAAATGCAGGGATACATTTCGCAATTCTAATGTCTTTTTAATATTTGAGGGATAGCCTGGTCCTGACCTTGTTCCGAGAAGATTTATCATTGATGCAGCAGGTGCAATCATATCAGTCGAACCAAGTGGCAAATTGAGAATTGCTCGAATGCAATTTTCAAATTGGGAGGTCACGCAAGCTTCAATGGTGTAATGACCTGTATTATGTGGACGAGGTGCAATTTCATTAACAAGAATGGAATCATCTTTTGTAAGAAATAGCTCAATTCCAAAAATACCAATACCCTCAATTGTCTCAACGCATTTTTTCGCAATATCGATTGCTTGCATCCGTGCGTTTTCTGATATTTCTGCAGGAGCAATAACTTGATTGCAAATATGATTTACTTGAATTGATTCCACAACGGGATAAACAGCAATCTCATTGCTTTGATTACGAGCAATCATTATTGCTAATTCTTTGGAGAAATCGATGTATTCTTCTGCATAGAGTTGGCTTCTTTGAGGGTCAGATTTGAATTTTTGTATTGCACTTTCAATTTCCATTTCATTATGAATTGTTGCATTTCCATATCCATCATAGCCCATTGTTCGTGATTTTAATAAAAATGGATATCCAAATTTTTTTGCAAAATCATAAATTGAATCCAGCGATTCAATATTTTGAAAATGAGGAACGGGTATTTGAGCATTTTTTAAAGTTGTTTTTTGGATATATTTATCTTGAATAAGTCGCAAAGTATTTGAATTTGGGAAAACATTTCTTTGCAATTCTATTCGTTCGATTAAGGCGGGATCGATAAATTCATTTTCCAATGTGATAATATCGCTTGCATCAATAAAAGCTTGCAAATCTTCAGCATTGTTCCACCCACGCGAAAATTCAAGTTTGGTCATATCACCAGAGGGAGAATTGGGGTGATTTTCTATAATCGCAATATTCATTCCAAGCTGATAGGCAGATTGGGCAAGCATTTTAGCTAACTGTCCACCACCTAATATTCCTAATGTAATTGGATAATTCATTTCTTGCTAACCTCGTTTAACTAATCTCGCTGCAAATGCTCCATCACAACTATGGCGGTTAGGAAAAGTTTGCATAAAACCATCTGCACACACTTTTTCGGGCAAATACTTTTCGGCAGGGTCCAAATTGAATTCAGAATGATGAGAAAGAAATTCATTCACAATATTCATATTTTCTTCGGGTTCAATTGTGCAAGTGGAATATAACAGAACGCCACCGGGCTTGACAAAACGAGCTGCATTTTCAATAATTTTCTTTTGAATTTTTGCTAAATTTCTAATATCTTCAATTTCTCTTTTCCATTTTATATCAGGTTTTTTGGAAATTGTTCCAAGACCTGAACAAGGCACATCAGCTAATACAAGATCTTTTTGTTCAGAAAATTGCACTTTTGTTGCATCGGCTGTTTGAGTTTCGATTATAGATAGACCAAGTCTCAAAGCCCCTTCTTGAATAAATCGCAATTTTGAATCATATTTATCCATTGCAATAATTTTTCCGTTATTCTTCATCATTTCAGCTATAAGGAAAGATTTACCACCTGGCGCAGAACAAAGATCCACCACATCCCAACCCTCTTGTGGATGGGCAAGCATCACAGCCAATGTCGCGCTTGGGTCTTGAATTGCAATTTTTCCTTCCTGGAAAAAATCAGTTTCAAAGAAATTCATTTTTGGATTAAAAATCATAAATGTGCTATCTGAAAAGGAATATTGCTTGTATATCACTTGATTTTCATCAAGAAAAGTTTTGAATTCGTGTGTAGATGATTTTAATTTATTGACTCTTGCAGGAATGTATGGTCTTTTGTTCATTGCAATCATAATTTTTTCGGTTTCATCAAAACCAAATAATTCAATCCAATGTTTTGCTAACCATTTAGGATAAGAGTTGATCGTTGCAAGATAATAGGGAGGGTCATCTTTTTTATCAGGATAGCGTATATTTTCAATATTCCGCAAAATATTCCTCAGAACAGCATTGACGAGCCCTGCTGTTTTATCACCTTGAATATTTTTTGTCATTTCAACTGTTTCATAAATTGCAATCGGTGGTGGAATTTTTGTTAAAAATAGCAATTGGTATAATCCCACACGCATTGCATTTTTCACCCAATTAAGACTTTTCTGATAATCACCATTATAAAATCCAGTAAGGACCCAATCCAATTTTGCACGCCATCTTATCACTCCATTAACCATTTCAGTTAATAACGCTTTATCAAATTTATTGAAATCATAACTATTGAAAGCAGCTGCGAGCAATTTATCCACATAAGAATCGCTCCGCTCATAACGATTTAATATTTTTACTGCATTATATCGAACAGAATAGTTGCGTATATGCGATTCGTTGTTTTGATAATTTTGATTTTCGGGTAAAATTTGATTATTATCATCTTGAATAATTTCTTTTTGCAAATAATTATCACTAAATTCATTAATTTTGCTTTCCATTTCAGTATTTTTTTCTAATTTTAAGAAAAATAAAACTCATAATTATGAAAAGAAGTTTTTTGGCTTTAATTATTATTTTCAGTGCATTTACATTTAGTAGATTGAATGCACAATCGCTTGAATCTCCCCTTGAACCCGTATTTAATCAAGTTCATGATTTCGAACTCGGTGGGATTATCGCACTTGGAGTGAATTATAATTCGGGTTCATATTCAGCAGAATGTCCTGATTGCAATTTTGAGAGTCTTTCAAAATTCGGATTTTCAATTGGTCCGAAACTTGACTATGCTATTCTCCCAAATTATTTATATGTTGGAATCAAAGTCCTATACGACAATGCGAATGTTTCAGGAAAATTTAGAAGAATCGAATCAGTCCCCTTAAAACTCGCTGATAACACGGAGATCACCACTCCTATTGAGTTTCGCCATAAATTGGATCTTTCTGTCCAAGCATTGAGTTTTGTGCCAAATATTTTCTTTAGAATTTCAGATTTATTTGATATTCGATTAGGATTATATGGCGATATGCTACTTTCAACAAATGTGAAGCATGTAAAGGAATTAATTACACATAGCACTGTCTTGCCTAATGGAGAAAGAGTAATAGTGACTCTCGCGGATATGCCAGGGAACGAAGCAACACTCGAAGACAGAGAAATCCCCGGTGCGAAAAGTTTCGTAATAGGTTTGTCTCCTGAGGTAAATTTCAATATTCCGGTGCAAGAGCGTTGGGACTTTATTATAGGAACATATTTTAAAATGCCATTTTCGGGAATCTCTGATAACCAGGCAGATTTCAAAATAAATGAATGGAGATTATATCTTGGTGTTTCTTACAATTTGAATAATACTAAGAAATAATCATAGAAAGACACGTAGATACTGATTATTCCTTTATTGATGTAGTAAATACATTGACAGATATTTAATTTCCATCTACATATTTTAGTAATTTTTGATAAATAAAATTTTTATATAATAAATATTTCTTAATTTATAATTTTTAGAATGTTCAAAATGAAAATTATCATTATTGAATTGCAAATGATTTGAAAAAATAAATAGGTTTCGAAATGTTAAAAAAATACTTTATAGCTGTATTATTTGTAGTATTTTCTTTCTCAAATATAATATATGCTCAAGAAGTGCAAATTCAAACAACTCGCTTGGATAACGGATTGTATTTGATGGCGGCAACATTAATGTCTGAATCAGAACAAAATGAAAATACTCCTGAAAATAACAACGACCAAGGTTCAATACTTTCTAAACGCGTCCGAATAATTAATTTGGGCGAAGTCATTAACTGGAAAGGATTAGATTATGCTCCAACAGTCAGCGCTGATGGTAAAACTTTATTCTTTGTATCAAATAGACCTGGCAGCATATTAAATCGTGATGGGAAACCAAGTCATGATTTTTGGGCAACCAAGAAAAGAGATAGACTTGATACAAATTTTTCTCAACCCTATAATATTGACACAACACGCCAATGGGAGGATTTGGGAGTGAATACAGCTCTCAATGAAGGGGCTGCATCAATTGCTGCAGATGGTCAAAGTTTATATTTCACAGGTTGCAATCGTGAAGATGGCTTTGGCAGTTGTGATCTTTATAAAACTACAATTGAAGGTGATAAATGGGGGCGCCCCGTTAATTTGGGCCCGAATGTTAATACTGATAAATTTGAATCCCAACCTTCTATCGCACCCGACCAAAGCAGAATATACTTTGTTTCGACAAGAAAAGGACCTAATAGCGATGGTGATAATGTCCCTGAAAATATGGATATTTGGTATTGTGACTGGGATGCAGAAGAGGAGGACTGGAAGCCCGCCGAAAATTTAAGTACTGTGAACACTAAGGGTGAAGATGTTTCTCCTTTCATAGCCGCTGATGGAGTCACATTATTTTTTGCTTCTAATGGAATTAAACCTTCCTTTGGTGGAAAAGATTTCTATGTCACTCGATATGACCCCTCCACAAATTCATGGTCTAAACCTGAAAATTTGGGTCAGCCAATCAACACTTCTGGCGAAGAACAATTTATAACTCTTCCTGCCTCTGGTGATATAATTTATTTTTCATCGACTCGTAAAGATTTGGCAGGTTATCAAGGCGATTTAGATCTATTTATGGCTTTTGTTCCTACATTTTTCAAAAGTGTAGTTGTAAAAATTACAGTAAAGGATGAGTGCACGCAAGAATTTATCCCATCACAAATTGTAATGAAAAACCCAATCATCGGAAAGACATTTACTGATAGCGTCACAATGAATAAACAAGAAATGACTTACATTGTTACGAATGCAGAATATGGAAATCCAAAAGATTCAGTACATTTTATTGATTATGAAATCACTGCAAATAATATAAATTATGCTTCGAGAACTGTTGTTCAACGCGTCTCAAAACCAGAAATAACAGAAAATCCTGATGAAGCAGGCAAAGCTGCTGAAGAAATTGATATTACTGTTACGCTCGGCGAACGACCTGTTCTTTCTGCAATAATCGATGAATCTAATTATGTTTCGCGAATGAAAAAGTTCCAACCACAACTTTCTGGATATAATGGACTTGTGATGGAGCAAATACAAACTTGGGATCTATATCCTTTGCTTAACTATGTATTCTTCAATCTTGGAGATTCTAAGATTCCCGATAGATATATATTATTTAAAAGCCCTGATCAGACACAATACTTCACAGACACGACAATTGCAGGTGGAACATTAAATAAATATTATCATATTTTAAATATTTATGGTTTTCGATTAAGAAAATATCCTGATACAAAAATTGAAATCGTTGGAACAGCAGATGGTACAACTCCAGAAGAAAAACGAGCTGGATTAACAGAAGCGCGTGCAAATGTTGTGTATAATTATTTTAAAGATATTTGGGGAATTAGCACAGACCGTATGAAATTGACATATTTGCCCAAACCCAAAGTTGTATCAAATCTTAAAGATTCGCTTGGTATTGTAGAGAACCGCCGTACAGAGATTTTATGCGACGATTGGCGAATTATGCAACCAGTATTTGATAAAGATCCAAAAACCTTCCCTGAACCAGAAACAATGAAGTGGGTTTTAAAGAATGGTATAGATGATAAAATCATTGCCAGCAGACGCATCGAAATCAAACGCAATGGCAATATATGGAAGCAAATTGATAATGTCCCACTTGGTCGTGATACTTTAACTTGGGATTGGACAAATGAAAATGGCAATTACCCGAAAGATGAAGAGCAATATGTTGCTCAAATGATTGTTAGAACGCAAAATGGTGCAGAATGCAAATCCGATCCTGTGGTCATTCCTGTTCTTCAAGTATCAACAGAACAAAAGAAAGTTGTTATCGGTAGCGATTCCACACTTGAAAGATACTCACTTATTCTTTTCCCATTTGACAGGAGCGATGCAGGTCCAATCAATGAAAGAATTATGCAAGAATACGTCTATGAGCGTGTAAGACCAACTTCTTGGGTAGAAGTCGTTGGGCACACAGATGTCGTAGGATTATATGACCATAATAAAGCATTGTCCGATCGACGTGCAACTACTGTCCGCAATGGTATTAACACAAGAACAAAGAGTAAATATGGTGTTCTGATAGTTCGTGGTGTAGGCGAGGATGAACCACTTTATAATAATGATCTTCCCGAAGGACGTTTCTATAATAGAACTGTCCAGGTAATTATCCGAACTCCTGTTGAAGAATATGAACAGAAGTAATAATATTTTAAATATATTATTTTTAAAAATATGTTTCCGAAAAAACATTAATTATCTTGTTTCGCTTGCTAACACAGTATAATTAAAAATATTGAGATTGGCACCATATAGGTTTCACAGGTTTGCAAAAAGACCTGTGAAACCTTTTCTATTTGCATTCCACACGTTTATCCGAAAACACTTTTCAATAATCCAAATTGCTTTTGAATCATAATGTAATTTTCCTTCTGATGTATATGCTGCCGCGTAATAATCAGTAATCATCGAATACGCCGATGTGTAGGAAGAGTATGTCCATGAATAGATTATTTCATCATCAGCCATTGAAGGCAATGTGCCATCATCGGGCAGATTTTCGATAGTACATCTGAAAGTTACCCTGTTTGAACCATCTTTTCATCGCTTTTGCTTTTACTTCTCCAATTAAAGTTGAATTGTCATTATTATACAGCTTTACTTTGATTTCATAGCTTCCTTCTTTTGTATATTATGATTGGCAGTTGTATCTTTTCCTGTTTTACTAACAATCTCAGTGCTATCGCCAAAATCCCATTCCAGCTTAATAACAAGATTTAACAAACTAACATAAATTGCTATAAAAAAAGAAAGGCTACCTTGTTTAAGGGTAGCCTTTCTACAAGTAGAGAGGTCTTTAATGTTTATTTAACTACTGTGAATGTTTTGACGAATATATCGCCATTTATTTTAATTACAATATTATAAACACCTGAGGAAAGATTTTGAGCATTGATGTCCAAATCTTTAGTTCCCGCAGACATAATTCCATCGAATAAAGTTGATATTTCCATTCCATTTACATCGTAAAGTATTGCTTGAACAGGTGCTTGCCCTGCAAGAGAGATACTTAGATTAGCAGATGTTTGAACGGGATTTGGATGAACACCATCGATGGAAAGAGAAACGCCATCCGAAAGCAATGTGATCGATTTTTCATCGCTATATTTGAATTCACCATTTTTATCAATCATTTTCAAGCGATAAATATAAGTGTCACCAAATTCGACATTCTTATCAGAAATAGGACCATAATGTGTTATTGTAGTCGCGGAACCATTAGTAGCAACTTCATTAATCTTCTCAAAATCAGTACGAATTTGATTCTGTATTGAAGCACGTTCAATATCGAATCGCAAGGAATTCACTTCACTTGCGGTAGTCCAATTCAAATCTACTCGTTTGCTTGCTTGAGACGCTTCGAAATTCAATAGCTCGATTGGAACCACATAACCACCATTTGCATCTGCGTAATCAATCATTGCACGTAAAACAACTTCAATTAAATCCCAATGTCTCCATTCAACGCCATTCAATACAATGTTATTTGGCACTGAATTAACTGTGATAGAAGCTATTTTTTTAGCAGCAGGAACATTATCAATAGATGTGTATTCTCGTGGATTAAATGTGACAGTGTCATAAAGCATTCCAATACGTGCTATACCTGATGCAGATTCCACTATTTGCAAAAGACCAGGGAATGGCATATTATCCGGATATAATGCATGATTTTTCCCTTCCCAATAGGTTTCAAGAAGTGTAAATTGTTGATTTCGTGCAACAATATTGCCATTGATTTTATAATTTGTATATGGTAAAGCTGAGATAAAAATGAAGTCATTATCTGCAATGAACATTGGAGTTCCAGGATATAAAGGTGCAGCGTGATACAAATATTCAAATTCAGGTGTATAAATAGGTTGATTATTTCTCACAAAATCTTGCGAACTAATAAATAAATTCTTCTTACCATTGATTGAACTTCCACTATTCAAATAAGACTGAAGATCGCGGAATTCATATATGTTAATTTCATTATTAGAACCCGAACCATATGTATCGTGGCCATCTATCCAGAAAAGTGAACGATACATCGTGTAATCAATATCGCGACGTTGCCATGCTTTTCTATCAAAAATATCATAATCAATGTGTGGATCTTCCATATCAAGATTCCTATACCATCCTAATCGGTATAATCCTTCAATCAAAGTATCGAGGTTCAGATTTGCGGCAATTATATTTGGATCTGTTGGCAAATTGTTTGTATCAATAGTTTGCCAGCTCTCTGTTGCAAGTAACATCTTGATATTCGATCGTCTTATATAGAATCGCATCGCTTTTTCAAATATGTTATTAGGATTGTTTTCATCATAAATCACTGATGCAGAAAGTTTATATCTTGGAGAGACGTTGCCAACCATCATCTTGAATTGGGACGGAATATTTGTATATTCAAAAGGAGTACCTACAAATTGGCTATATGGTTTAGGAAGGAATTCAGGATCTGGGCCATCAGCCATATTGAAATCATAAACGCGGATTTCGCCAGGAGCAAGTCCATTGATTATTAAATCTTGAGAAACAACTTGTTCCCCATCTTCAAATCGATTGGAATTTGATTCTCTGGTTATACTCAGATTCAATTTAACACCTGATTGCACCATATTGCCGTTATTACGCACTCGAACTTTTACTTCGACAGGGATATCAGTCATCATATATTCAGCATCGTCAAATGGGAATCCTGGTGAAGCTTGATATTTCAGAGGTGATTCATAATTAAGAATTTCCACATCATACATAAATGGAGTACCATCGAACTGCTCTGCTCCAACATCATATCTATGTCCTGCATAACCGCGTATGTTCCCATCAATATCAAATTGATTGTAACTAAGTGTTTCTCCGCGACCGTCAAGGGCTGAACCTTTAACTTGTGGTTCCTTGCGCATTCTCAATAGAGATGGATTATCAGTGGATACTGTATAATCATTAAGGAATGGATAAATTTCGACGCTATGCTTTTCTTGCGCTGTCCATCCTTGCCATTGAGCTAAATTTACAAATTCGTTTTTGACACCATATTCGTAAATTTTTGCATTCGCATCTGTTTCAATAAATCGATATAAATCAGCAGTTGATTCTTTTGTCCAATATACATTAGTATTCAATGTTAACCCTAATGCTTCTGGTTTTTGACCATAGTAAAATACAGCAGTAGCTATATCATTGTTAGGATTAATAAGCATATCTTTGATTGATACAGCATTATTGATAAATTCTGAATTCTTGATTTGTGCAAATCCAGCGCCAACGATTTCTCCTGTATTTAGGAATGTTTCTTCGTTAAGATCATCGATTAGAATAGTATTATTTACAACTTTGTTGTTTGTCGATAAATAAGAAGGATTTTGCGGAATAATTGTCATCGGCGCATTCACAGGAATATTCAAATCTCTTTGTGTTCGAAGTATTATTCCATAAATATTTGTTCCTTGATTGGTAGCATTTAAATCACGCACTATATTATTCTCTACCGTAATATTATCAAATGTCGGGAAGAATTGATACGACGACCCCGATCCAAAAGCAGTTCCGGCTTGTTCGACAAGAATTCCGGCAATTGTGTTAGGATTTTTGATATTGCTTATCTCATTTCCATTGATAATTATGGAAGTATTGTGGTATCCAAAAAAATACTTTTCCTGTTTACCACCAAACACCATCCCTGCAGAGCTAAAATCATTTGCTTGTACGTTATCAATTCGATTATATTCGAATCTCGAATCCTTTTCATACCCCGCAAAGACCCCTGCGTATCCAAGACTCGTCATAGTGTTTTTTGATATCAAATTGTCAGTATTATAAAACGCTAAAATTTCATCCGACAATCCTCTTTTGAGAAGACCAATACCTAAGTCAACAACTCCATATCCAAATCCACTAATTTTATTTCCGATAATACGGTTTCCTCTGTTTACAAGTGTATCTATTTTATAAGAGTTGAAGCCTGTTTTGCTATCATAAGGTGAAACGCTTCTAATATAAACAGCAGCAGTGATATTGTTGTCGGGTTGATAATTAAATTCTTTGTCAGCTGAAGCAGTATAGCTAATCAATGGAATGTGATTTTTAAATAGAGGGAAATTATCAGTGATTATTAAATTCTTCAATGTAATATTCGAAGCACCATTTCCCAAATAGAAGGGAGCTCGAAAACTTGCATTGTTTGTCTCGAGAATAAATTTAATGACATAATTTTCCCCACCATCAAAAATTATATAGCCATCAGAATTGGCATATAGAGATTTAAATTTATCTGTCACTTTATTTGCAGGTGCATTTAAATTGTTCGGTGAAATTGTTTGTCCAAAAAGAATTCCAATTCCACTGCCAGTTTTCAAATGTATTTGGACACCACCGGTAGTGCTAATTTCTTCACTTGGTTTGAAAGTGACAGTATTTGTTGCACTCATACCTGATATTTTAGAAGTCAGATCTAATGCAGGTAGTGTAGGATCGAATGGATTGCCCACATCATAGTTGTAATCAAGGAGCTTGAAGTTAACGGGACCTGAAACGCCGAATTTATATAAAGCATCAGCAGCGTCTTGGAAAGTTAAATAATTCCTTGAACCCGAACCCGTTGCAGATATTGTATAATCGCCTGAAAGACCACCCAAAACGTTGAAAGAAATTGAAATTGTATTGTTGAATGGCAATTCATCTCCGTCAACAGGTGCTTTGAAAGTAATTATATAGCTGCCTGCCTCAGTCGGATGNNAACAAAAATATCATCAATATAGTAATCACGTGCATTTGCGATGCCTGTTCTCACAACGTCAATGACAGCACTTCTTTCCCAATATTTCTGACCACCTTTTGTTATTGTAATTGTTAATGGAATATCTGATAAATCTGACGAGCTATTATTTTGCAGCCTGATTCCTGGACGAACGGGGACATTTACATAAACGCTTTGTTGAGGTGCCAATACGGAAGTAAGAGCCAATTCAGTTTCATAATTAACTGAAAAGATAAGTTTTGGCTCACCAGGTTTTGTTATTACATTATTATTTAAATAGCCATCAGGATGATATTCATCAGGATAAACAGTATAAATAACATAGTAATCGCCAATTGCAGGTGCATCAAAACTTGGTAATTGGAAATCAATATATTCGTCCCTTGAAAGTGGATCGTAAATATCATTCCATTCCCCAATGATCTGTTTGACTAACACATCATTAATTGTATATATGTTTGCCACAACTTTGAAATATGTTAAATCAAATTTGCCAACATTCTGGACACGAAGAATAAGTGGAATATTGTGATCTCCATAGCGATATACAGATTCTTCTTTTTTAACAGGCGAAACAATCCTCATTGCATTCAAGTCATAATCTTGAGCTATATAGAATTGTGATTGAACGGTTTGGGTTAATAATGGTTGCCCAATCATTTGAAGGGTAGCTGTAACTGTGTACAAACCACGCTCAATTTGCGATTGATTTGTTAATAAATCCAATGCTCCATTTGGTGCTGATGCAAAACCTTTTGCAGCACTAATATCATATCGATAGAAATTCCCAACAGGTTGAGGGGAGAAATTTATTATTATATCATTTAAGTCAGTAATCGTTTCGAGTCCCATATATATTGTTTGTGCGGTCGGAGAACCTACTGGTCCATAGATATTATATTGCAATGCAACTTGATATTGGCTTGCATCTCTTGAAATCAACACATAAGGTCGATTAATTGAGTCATTATATACATTTCCAAGAGAAAGGACATATTTCCCATCGGGATTTACTTTAATTAGTGTTGGCAAAACATTTAAAGTAAAATATTTCCCCCTAGGTATTTTGAATGGTGCATCGTCTCTAATCCATCGATTTTGGTTAGGATTATCATCGCTATAATAAAATGTCGATGGATAATTTGGATCATTCGGTTGGATATTAATATAATTGCTCGCAGTTGCACCCGTAAAATATATCCATCCATAAGTGCCTCCGCCACCAAGCCCCGCCGTATTTCCATAAGTGATTTTAACTTGATTAGATGTTTCATAAAATCGTATTTGCACATCGAAAGTGTTTCCACCTCCCTCACCAAATGTCCGAGCTTTCCTTTGTTCAATTGTTAATACCCGAAATGGGGAGATGCCCGTAAGCTTGTAATACAAACCATCTTCGGTAACTAAATCGCCGCAATACCATGAAATTATATTCGGAAAAGAATATAGTTTTGGAATTGCCAATGCACTCGGATTGCGATACGTATTCAAAGATATGAACCCATTACCATAAATATAAATCCTGCTTATGGTTTGATTATCATATTTAAATGTGAAAGGCATCACCAGTGAATCCACAGGATCGTCGCCTTTTTTCATAAAAGTTGCATCTTGAAGGGGAGCGTATAATTCAAATCCTTCTTCAATTTTAGAGCCTAATAGATCCTGGGAATATCCGCTGTTACTTCCTATCGTAACTAAACCCAAAATCAACAGAAATAGAAAATGTTTTACAGATTTCACCTGTTTAACTCCTTATTTATTTATTTTAAATTCTCTTTCAATTTTAGTATTTATCTCAAACTACAAATTTAAAAAAAACATAATCAAATTAAAGAATTTTCTTTAATTTTTTTATAAATTTTTTCTAAAAATACTTCAAAAACTTTACCAATTTTAACGCTTTTTAAATTTTAATCACTCAAATACGTTATAAAAATAATTATTTTCTCTTATTTTATAATGCCATATCTCGAATATACCTCAGATAAGAAGGAACTTACAACAATTGGATACATCCTTATTGGGTTCGTGATAATTTATTCTTTTGTGTCAATCCCTACTCATAACATTGTGGAAAAACTTCCACAATTTTTGCTCCTAAATCTATTTTTCTTGCTCTTTGGAATTCTCCTAATTATTTCTGGCTATAAAACTCGTAAATTTATATTTTCTGATAATTCACTCTCATTTTTTAATCGCAAAATCGTTTTCGAAGCAAATTACACCGATATTGACCTTGTTCGCATTTTTCATAATAATTCTTCAAACGAAATCACACTTGGTATAGTCAAATCAGACGAAACAACTTTTTCAATCACTAATTCATTTTTCTCTAACGAAATTTTCTATCAAGTTATTTTAAAATTAAAAGAACTTGCTGATACTTATGAATTTGGTTTTGAAAATGAAATTTCTGGACTCACATTATAACCTTATCCCTGCCTTTATATTAAAATATGAAGATTTCCAAGTGTTTTTTCCACCAAGTGTTACTTGATAATTCACTCCCACATTGAAACTTTCTGAGAACATCATAAAGAACGCTGCTCCAACTCCATAATTATTTTCTTGATTTACGGTCTCCATAATATTTAATTGACGTACATTATCGAATTTTGACGTTGAAACAATGAAGTTTCCAAAAAGCCGCAATTCCGAATTCTGAACAGTCGATAATACAATTGCTGTATTGATAATCATTTGGTCCTTGAAATCTTCTGCCCGATAATTATATATTACTGTATTTTCCCACCCAATAGTATGATATTTTATCCCAAAATTTGTGCCCATTAAAAATTCAAATGCTCCATCACTTAAAAAATTAAATTTTGGATCATTGTATAGTCCATTATGAAATCCTGTCGGAATGCGAATTTCACCTTGAAGATTTACATATATCGATTTCTCATAAAGTTTATAGTATGCATCCAAACCAATATAATCGACGCGATTAAGAGAATGACTTGCCTTTTTCTCACGATGACCGAACTGATCTGTAAAAAATTTCTCATCCATTGAGTAAAATGAAAATGGGGAATATACTGAAAATGCTAATTTTTGATTATAATTATACCGAAATTTTAACCCGAGAACTGTTTGATAAAAATCAAATGTATATCTGCGTATTGTATCATTTACAGGGTCATAAATACTATGATACGAAATGTTGCTGTCATTCAAATTGTAATAACTTGATGCTGTTCTGCTCATATAGTTTATTTCAACTTCGAACTTTTTGAATTCATCATTTGATTTCGATTTTGGCTTCTGGGAAAAAGCATTTGTTGCTATCCCTATTGATAAAATTATAACGAGAAAATACATTAATGGATTTTTCATTGATTTTACATTTTTTTTAAATTATATAGTATTTGCAATGCTTCAAGAGGCGAAAGATTTTCGGGTTCTATGCTTGCAATTTTATCACGCAATTCATGATCCTGCAATTCAAAGAAAGACAGCTGATATGGTGGATTGCGTTTTGGGAGAATTGCTTTTGTGTTTGGCTTTTTTGCTTTTGTCGTATTTTTTGAATTGTCTGTGGAAAGCAACGTTTCGAGTATCTCCTGTGCCCTGTCTGTCAATTGAATTGGAAGCCCTGCCATTTTTGCAACGTGAATACCAAACGAATTATCACTCGCTCCCTCGGCAAGTTTATGAGTAAAAAGCACTTCTGAACCAGTTTCAATCACTTCAATTTTATAATTTTTAATTTTTTGATATGCATTTTCGAGTTCTTGCAACTCATGATAATGTGTAGCAAAGAGCGTTTTTGCTTGAACAATATTATGAATATATTCAACAATTGCCCAAGCAATCGAAATACCATCAAATGTGGCAGTACCACGCCCAACTTCATCCAGCAGAATTAAGCTTCTTTGCGTTGCATTATTGAGTATTTTGGCAGTTTCGCTCATCTCCACCATAAAAGTGCTTTCTCCACCTATGATATTATCCGATGCTCCTACACGAGTAAAAATCTTATCAACATAACCCCACTGAGCAAATTTTGCGGGAACGAAGCATCCAATTTGTCCAAGCAATATAATTAGCCCAACTTGCCGCAAATACGAGGATTTCCCCGACATATTCGGTCCCGTCAAAATATGAATCATTTGCTCTACATCATCTAAAATCGTGGAATTCGGAGTATAGCTCTCCCCAATTTTTAACGATCGCTCAATAATTGGATGCCGTCCATCAATTATCTCAATTATATTGCTCTCATCAATTATGGGCTTGACATAATTGTATTCGCGCGAAACTTCACTAAAATTACGCAAGCAATCCAAACTTGCTACTATACTGGAATTAACCTGAATATCCGAAATGTAATTTGTTGCAAATTGACGTAATTTTTCAAAAAGTTCTTTTTCGAGAGTTCCCAGATTCTCTTCAGTTTGCAAAATTTTATTTTCAAATTCCTTTAATTCAGGAGTGATATATCGCTCATAATTAGTAAGCGTCTGCCGTCTTTCGTAATGCGAAGGCACCTTTGAAATATTTGCCTTAGAAACTTCGATATAATAGCCAAACACATTATTGAAGCTAACACGCAGATTTGATATGCCCGAAAGCTCGCGTTGCTTTTGCTGATAATTTGCAAGCCAATCATTGCTGGAATATTTCAGTTCTGCGAATTCATCAAGTTCAGCATTGTATCCTTTTTTGAAAATTTTCCCTAATCCAAAATTGAGAGAGGGATCCTCCTCAATTGCTCTATCGATTTCATCGACTATTGCATCATTCGGAACTAAATCAGAAAGCAATTTGTTGATCAATTCGCTTTTGAACGAACTTGCCAATGCTTTCAATTTTGGAATCTCTTGCAATGAATATTTCAGTGCAACAAAATCGCGAGGTGTCATTTTGCCAGCAGAAACCTTCGAAAGCATCCTTTCCAAATCGCCAATATTCGCAAGGATACTGCCAATTTTATCGGCATTGTCCGAATTGAGAAATAATTCTTCAACTGCATCAAGTCGAGCATTGATTTGCTTAACATCAATCAAAGGTTGCACAAGCCAACGTTTCAGCAATCTACTCCCAATTGGAGTTTGCGTGCGGTCAATTATTTTCAATAAAGTATTTCTTTGAGGATTTTCATTCAAGGAAAACAAAATTTCGAGATTTTTTCTTGTAGTATAATCGAGCAATATAAAATCGTTCGGATTATAATGTGCAATTTTTTTAATTTGTGAAATATTTCCTTGCTGATTTTCACTGATATAATGCAAAAGTGCACCAGATGCAATCAAGCCCGCAGTCAATTGCTCAAGCCCGAATGGTTTCAAACTTTGTAATTTGAAATGATTTAGTATTAATTCATTTGCAAATTTTTCTTCAAAAAACCAATCTTCCAATTTTGTAATAAATGGATGAATATTCAATGCTTCGATCTGTGGATTTAAGATTGTCTTCTGGGATTTCGAAATTATTATTTCTTTTGGAGAAATGATTTCAATAATATCTGCAAATTTGTTGATAGGCACTTCGCAAGTTTGGAATTCACCCGTCGAAACATCTGCAAAAGCAATGCCATAGTAATTAAAATTGCGCTTGAAATATGCATAAATTGCCATGACATAATTATTTTCTCTTGCTTCGAGAATTTTATCGCCAATTGCAACTCCAGGAGTAATCACTTCCACCACGCCACGCTTCACTATGCCTTGAGCAAGAGCAGGGTCTTCCAACTGATCGCAAACTGCCACTCTGTAGCCCGCTTTAACAAGTTTTGGCAAGTAATTATCCAGCTGATGATGCGGAAATCCTGCAAGGGGTTGGTCACCTGCTGCACCATTATTGCGTTTAGTGAGCGTAAGTCCGCAAACTCGCGATGTTATTACTGCATCTTCATTGAACGTTTCAAAGAAATCACCCAGGCGAAACAGCAAAATTGTGTCAGGATATTTTGCTTTGATTTGATTATACTGCCGAGTCAGGGGTGTGAGAGTATCTTTTTCTTTCATTTTTTTGATCCTTTTGGTATTGCAACTGAATTCATTCTACCCATAATCCAAGAAGCTCGACGTTCGATATATGGAGTTGGACGGCTTGCAGACCACCGGCGCGGATTTGGAATAATTGCAGCAAGCAAGGCAGCTTCTCGACTGGTCAATTGGTTGGCGTCTTTATTAAAATAATATTGCGACGCAGCTTGCACTCCATAAATTCCTTCTCCCCATTCAATTACATTTACATATACTTCAAGTATGCGTTGCTTACCCCATACGGCTTCAATAAGGACTGTGAAATAAGCTTCCAGTCCTTTCCTTATCCAAGTTCTGCTGGGCCATAAGAATGTGTTCTTTGATGTCTGCATTGTGATTGTGCTTGCACCGCGAAGTTTTCTGCCCTTCATTCGTTCATTATACTTTTTTGCTGCGTCAATAGCTTTCCAATCAAAACCCCTGTGCCGAACAAAGCGTGCGTCTTCTGCTGAGACAACTGCTCGTAATAATTTTTTCGAAACATTTTCATAAGAAACCCAATCTTTTTGGATTTTCGGAGACTTTCCCTCAGACATATACTCGAAAGCTCGCACTACCATCAATGGAGTTAATGGTGGATTAATAATTGTGTATGCCGCAGTCAATAAAATCGAAAAAAGAAATAAGCAAAAAATGATTTTAAAAAATACTTTAAAAATTCTTTTTAACATATAATGATATTTAACGAATTTTGTTTAATTTGAATTTATATTTTTGTCATTTTTCAAAATACAAAATTGAGGTATTTTATGGAATATTTTATCGATAACAGACCAAGTTTTTCAAATTTAAGAATTATTTTGAATCAAAACGAACAAATTCGTGCCGAAGCAGGAGCTATGGTAGCGATGTCTCCTGATATTCAATTGCAAGCAAAATCAACGGGTAAAGGGTTCTTTGGTTCAATAAAAGCTACAATGGGTGGGGAATCACTCTTTTCATCTATTTTTACGTCTGAGTCAAATAATGCTGAATTAATCCTTGCACCCACAACAATCGGAGATATTATTGTAATCGATTTGCATAATGAAACTATTTTTGCAAATGGCGGTTCTTTCCTTGCGGGGAATCCTGAAATTGAAATCTCGACTCAAGGTTCCTTTAAAGCACTTATTTCAGGGACGGGCTTATTTTTGCAAAAATTAACAGGGACAGGATTAGTATTTATCAACTCCTACGGTGCAATTATCGAGAAATCTCTCGGACAGAATGAGAAGTATATCATCGATACATCTCATATCGTTGCATTTTCAGATACTATGGAATATGCTGTGAAGCGTGCGTCGAAAGGTATGTTCTCAACAATTGCAAGCAGGGAAGCATTGATTTGCGAATTTAAAGGTCCAGGCAAATTATGGTTTCAAACTCGCAATCTGCCCGCTTTTGCTCAATTGCTTTACAAGTTGATGCCAAAATCAAATAATTAATTGAATGGAAAAATTTATGTGAATATTTACGGAGGTTGTTTCAAAAAAACTTATTACACTATAAAAGTAGATTTTGCAAGGAAAGATTATTTATTTTTAATCTCGAGTTGAAGTTCAGCATTAAGTTTATTGATTTTGAGCTTGATTTTTTCAATATTTCTTTATTTTAGCTCAAAAATAAAGAATCCAATTCTTGAAGAAAAAAGAACTTTTAAAACGTTCAAGAATTTATCCAAAAATAAGTTATTCAAATTTGGTTTGACTACTCTTTTATTAATTAATTTTATTTATTGGATATTTTACAATTCAATAACAGACCAAATTTACTTTCTTTCAATTATTATCTATTTGCTAAATTTTTTAGTTTATTTGTATTCTTTAATTATAAGTATTAAAACCGATAAGTATGTTGATTAATATCAAAAGCACTTATTAATGCACAGTAATTTCTGATTCCACAGTGAACGAAAATACATTCATAATTCACAGGAATTCACAATCGATTTTTCCATTCAAAAAAGGATTGAAGCGAGTTCCTATTGCCAGCGAATGCGAAGCGAATGATCTATGTCTACGTAATAAATAACAGTATAATAGATTCTTAATTCCGCTTCGCTTCATTCACATTGACATGTTTTTTCGCAATTGCAAAAAGTATTATTAAAATTTTACTATTGCTCTAACATTTTTATGATTTCATCATCATAATAATCTGCAATTAGCGCAACAGAGTCCAGCGCGGTCGCAAATTCATTCTCGTCCATTTTGGAACCTACAAGTGTGTAGCTAAATATAATAGTATTATCAAATAAAAGTCCAAAAGCACCAAAATGCAGTTCAGCATTTTTTCTTAGCAAAAATTCCATTATTTCAGGTGTAATTTTGGCATCGGATACTAAATTAGATATGAATTCAATTGCAGTTTCGCTTTCCGTGTAGGGTCGAATGATAATGAGTACTTGAGCGCTTCCTCTCGTTATAGTGTAAGTATTATTGTCGAATATTTGATATTCAGGAAAATTCTTTTTCAAATAGCTTACAACTTTATCTTTTGTTGCATTGATTAATTCTATTGGTGTTTCCATCAATTTATTTTCTCCTTTTGTTTTTATTAAATTTTGATCATCCATTGCATGCTCAATTTTTTGTATCTGAATTGTTATCGGGTAATAATCCCATTTTTGCTTTTAAAGCAAGGAGATCGGAATCAACATCTGTATTTGAAGATAATTTTTTGAACTCGTCATCGAGTGAAGTTTGCTCGCCTGCTAATTGCTGGAAAGCAGTGGCTTCTGCTTCTAATTTTTCCACTTTACCTTCAAATTTGTCAAATTTGCTGAAAGCATCAGAACCAACTCCGCTCATAGATTGTGCGATTTGCTTTTGTGCTTTTGCTGCTTGAGAACGTGCAATCAATGTGCTTTGGCGCATTCTTGCTTCGTCAAGTTTCGATTTTAATTGATCAAGTTGCTGACGCAAATTCATTGTGGTTGATTTTGCTTGCTCATAAATAGGTTGCAAGTCAGCAATATTTTTTGCTGAAATATTTTTTCGCTCAAGAGCTTGGCGTGCAAGGTCTTCGCGATTTGCTTGCAATGCTTGCATTGCTTTATTTTCCCATTCTGTTTGGTCAGTGCGAGCTTTCTCTAATTTTTTCTTCAGTGAAACTTCGTTGGCGATTGCACTGGCGACCGCAAGAGTTGTCTTATTGACAGATTCCTCCATCTCGAGTACCATCTGTTTTAGCATTTTTTCAGGGTCTTCCGCTTTATCAATCATGTCATTGACATTCGCCTTGAAAATATCCGATATTCTTGAAAATAATCCCATTTCAGTCTCCTCACATTTTGTTTTTTATTATTTTTGTAAGTTAAAATTCTAAATTAAACAATTTTTATAAAATGAAGACCGAACAATTCAAAAAAGTATTAGATGATTTGCAGGGTGTGTTTTCGGAAATCTCAAAAGTGAAGGATGAACTTAGCTCCGAAGAGTTCCCTGTTTCGGCTGCTGCGGGGATGGTTAATATCATAGCAACGGGCGATAGAAATATAAAAAAAATCCAAATTTCCGATGAACTTTGGAATACAAAAGATAGAAAAATGATTGAGGATACTCTTGTCGCTGCTATTAATTATGCCCTACTCAAAGTTGATGAATCACTTGCGGAACGAACAAAAGATAAAATGCAAAACTCTCTGGGCGATATATTCAATTTAGGTCCCGATGATATTCCTTTATAATTATTTAATACATAAAATCTTATGACATATTCATCTCCAACAATTGAGAAATTAGTTAATATTTTATCAAGTTTGCCAACGATTGGTAAGAAGACTGCTCAAAGACTTACTTATCATTTAATAAAAGAGAATCCGGAATTTATCCAGCAATTTGCAGACACGCTTGTTGAATTGCACAAAAATGTGAAATTGTGCTCTGTCTGCTTCAATTATACTGAAACCGACCCCTGCCCGATTTGCGCATCTGAAAAACGCAAGAGAAATTTGCTATGCGTTGTGGAAGATCCTTCGGATGTGATTGCAATTGAGAAAACCAATGATTATTTTGGAATATACCACGTATTACACGGAGTGATTGACCCATTGGAAGGCACAGGACCCGAAGACTTGAAAATCAAAGAATTGCTCTCGCGACTTGATGGAATTGAAGAAGTAATACTCGCGCTCAATCCAAGCATAGAAGGTGAAGCCACTACTCTTTATTTGGCAAGATTGTTAAAGCCCTTCGGAGTAAAAATTTCGCGAATTGCAAGTGGTGTGCCGATGGGAACAACCCTTGAATTTACTGATGAAATTACAATAGCACGCGCATTAAACGGCAGAATATATTTATAAATTCATACATAAGCGTAGCAGGATATATTATGCGTATTTCATAAGATCTGTCTCAAAAGAATCATTTCCGTTACTTCGTGCGAATTGACAGTAACGATCTTTTGAGACAGCCTATATTATTTCCCGTATTTGTGTATCTTTTATTCAAATAAATAACTTGAATCAATATCTCTCGGAACATTCTGCAATGTCTTTATTGCTTGTTCAAGTTCGGGAGTCATCTTTGCGTATTTACTTAATATTTCGCCTGCTTTTGCATAATCACCCGTTGCTTGGATCGTCAAAATAAGGTTTGCAAGCCCTTTCACAGCATCCCAGAATTTGCTTTCATCAAGTTTATATTTGCCGTCCTTATCAACGACTATTGCACCTTTCTCTCTGAGATAATTAAACTGGATTAAATTAGCTTTGGCATGGGCAGACTCGGTCCCGAATCTTATACTACGGAAAAGTCCTGCCAAATATGTGACCCTTGCTTTCTTAATCATATCATCATTGAATTCCTTCAGATTGAGCAAGTGCAAATGATTATACATACTCAGAATATCTGCCTTGCATTCTTCAAGTGCGGAATAGCGTTCTTTCAAGGCAGTCCTCACTTCCAGCTTGTTATTTCCATACACATAACCGCGACCAAGCGTATGGCTGACTTCGTGCAAAGTTGTGGAAGTAATAAATGCATCTTCATCGATAAATGGGATTAAATCTTTATCAAGAATAATATTTGCAATCGGAACAAGATTTTTCTCGAATTTTGCTTTCATCATATTCAAATACATAGAATTTTTGCCACCTTTGGCTTCGCGAACTCTGGGGTCATTTGGCAATGATGCAGCGATAGTCTTTGTCCCTTTCTGGCAATCGCCTCCATAATATGCAACGTTTACAAGATTCAGCTGGCTTTCTTCATTGATATTTGAACGAATGAACTTTGGATCTTCGGGCAAATTTTTCTCGAAATATGTAATATGCTTTTTAAACATTTCAAATTGCTTGGTTGCTTTCCAATCCTTGACCATTATAACTGCTTCGAAAGATGCCTTATAACCAAATAGTTGGTCTTGATATGTTTCAATTGGACCAATCACAATATCAATATTGCTTGATTTCACATCCATCCATTTCATATCACTTTCGAAATAATCATTTGTTCGCAATGCTTTTGCTCGAGAAATCAAATAAGCATTTAATTGTTTGTCTTCTGCGTATTTCGACGCTTCCTCTAATTTGCTTGCAAGTGCCTCAATTTCAGAATAGTATTGACTGTATGGAATGGCTTTTAATTTACCATTCTCTCGAACAATTACCGTATAGAGATCCTCAAATTGTGATTTCAAAGACGGATTTTCAGCAATTGCTTTTTCAAATTCATCTTTTGTCATATCAATTGGGTAAAAGCCTGCACCCAAAGGTCGCACTTTCGGTTCACCAGGGATAAATCTTTCATTGCCATAAATCACATCGTAGGGTCCATAATTGATTCGGACATATTGCTTGAGGATTTCATTATCTTTTCCCGTGGATTTTGCAAGCGAATCGCGGACTGATCTTGCATCGTGTGCTGATTGCTGCCAAAATATTTCATCGGCGATTTTTCCTGCTTCCGCAAGTTTAACAAGTAATAATTTTTCTTTTGCAGATAAAAATGAAGTGTCAACAGCGACCTTGACAGGTGAATAAGCTGTGATTCGTTCCTTCACGGTATCGATAAAAGTTTTTTGTGTGTTCATTTGCGGCACTTCCTTTTTTTGTTCGCAAGAATTTAAAATGAGAAAACACGATAGACAAACCAAAATAGTTAATCTTTTCATTTTAGCCCTTTATTTATTTTTACAAATATTAAAAAATTAAAATTAGTAATTTTGAATTATCTAAAAGCGAGTTTTGCAAGAAATTGATAAATAATAAATCAATAATTACTAAAATACACTATAAAAAAGGAAATCTTGGTGAAAATATCAACACTCTGATTTTAATTTTGCCATGGATTATTGTGCTTGCAATTTTTTGGTTGTATCCACTTATTTATGCGGGATATTTAAGTTTGACGGAATATCAAACGCTGACAGGCAAATCTGTATTTGTGGGTTTCCAGAATTATGCTCGTATATTTTCCGATGAGTTTTTTTGGATTGCAGCAAAAAACACTTTACACTTCGTTGTAATTTCTGTCCCAATAACGCTGATATTATCCTTATTATTAGCAGAATTATTAAATCAAAAAGTTGCAAAATTTCGTGGTTTCTTTCAAGCATCTTACTTTATGCCCTCTGTGACTTCGCTGGTAGTAATTTCGCTCATTTTCACTAATCTATATGCAAAAGACGGATATTTAAATTCATTGCTAAATATGGTAGGATTGCCAACTTCTCAGATGGGATTCCTGCTTGATCCATCGACTGCTCTGAACTCAATAATTGCAATGGATATTTGGCTATCAATTGGGTATTATATGATGTTATTTCTATCGGGAATGCAAACAATATCCCAAGATTTATATGATTCAGCAAAAATCAATGGTGCAAATTTTTGGCAAAGATTCCGCTATATTACTTTGCCAGGCTTACGCTCTACGATATTTTTCGTAATTATGCTTGATTTAATCAAAGCATTCCAAGTGTTTATAGAAATATTTGTAATGACTAAAGGCGGACCGATGTATTCCACTACTTCTATGGTATATTTAATATTTGACAACGCTTTTAATCATACTGATATGATGGGATATGCTTCTGCAATGGCTTATGTCTTATTCTTTGTTTTGCTTGCTTTATCTTTAATTCAAATAAAACTTTCCGAAGATAAATGAACCTTACTCAAATATTTGTGTTTTTGATTAGCTACATTATTGGGTCAATTCCATTCGCGTATATTTTTACGAAGAAATATAAAAATCTGGATCTAACGAAGGAAGGAAGCAGAAGCCTCGGAGCAATGAATGCTTATGAATCATCACATAATATTTGGATTGGGATAATGGTTTTGATTGCTGATTTGGGTAAGGGGGCACTGACTACTGCAATTGCAATCAACTTTGAACAAAGCATAGCAATCACATTTTGGAGTTCTATCGGCGCTGTGCTTGGTCATAATTTTAGCATATTTATGAAATTTAAAGGAGGCAGAGGACTCGCAGTTTCAACAGGTGCATTAATGCTAAT
>DIEP01000124.1:0-2547 GCA_002418685.1 Ignavibacteria bacterium UBA5771 | reverse complement strand
ATCATACTCTTATTTACACCGGATTTTATTTTGTGGGATTTATCTATATATAGTTTCTATGATATTCGAGAATATAGAATTTTAGTGGCGATTTTATCAGGATTGATTATAATTAAACATATTGAACCAATTTATGCCTTAATCAAGCAAGGAAGATTATCGGAAGATAGTGTGCGTCAAAAATCAAATAAATGAGCCATCAAGGGGACTCGGACCCCTGACCTACGCTTTACGAGAGCGTTGCTCTACCAGCTGAGCTACGATGGCAATAATAGAGAATTACAAAATTAATATATTATCATTAAAAAATGCAAATATCAGATTGTCAATAATTGCAAATTTTCTTTTTTTGATATAATATCGAGAAAATACCAACTATAAGTAATTGTCTCAAAATTAGAATTTTTGATTGACATTGAATAATAATTGAGTCCTGAAATCCTCGAAATGACAATTCTTTCCCTTTCAATACTTTCAATAAATATTAAGCCATAGAATATATTTAAATAATTATAATTTATACACGTTTATAATTATTCAGATGGAATTGCAAATGAAAATAATTAAATCAGAAAATCATCACGACTTAAAAGCGTATAATAATGCTGATTTTCTGCATAGTCGAGAAGCCCGTCCTATTCGCATTCTATCTGAATACTTATACCCTGAACAATATTTTAAGAAGCATAATGTCCAAGGTACTATAGTCTTCTTTGGCTCGGCACGGACAATGTCAATGAAAGATTATCAAGCAAAAATGACTGATTTGAAAAATGAGTTCGAAGAGACGACTAATTTGCAGCAAAAAAATGAGATTGCGGAAACAATCAAGCAATTCCAAGAACGCGAAGAAATGTCAAAATACTATGATGAAGGAGTAGAACTTTCAAGGTTGCTTTCAGTTTGGTTGCAGGATAACCCTAATACCAAAGGAACATATATTTGCACAGGTGGAGGTGGAGGTATGATGGAAGCTGCCAATCAGGGTGCTGCTCTTGCAAATCTCCAAAATATTGGTCTGAATATTAGTCTCCCATTTGAGCAGAATCCGAATCATTTTGTTTCAGAGGATATGGTATTTGAATTTCATTATTTTTTTATGCGTAAATTTTGGTTTGTTTATCTTGCGAAAGCTCTTGTTGCAATGCCGGGCGGATTTGGAACACTTGATGAACTATTTGAGATCCTAACTTTACGTCAAACACGGAAGGTGACAAAACCACTTCCCACTGTATTATATGGCAAGAATTATTGGAACAAACTCATTGATTTTGACTATCTCATTAAAAAAGGAATGATTAATAAAGATGATCTCTCCCTCTTTCATTTTTCTGATACTCCACAAGATGCATTCGAGTTTATTTCAAGTGAAATTTCAAAGAATTACAACCCAAAATTCCAAAAAAAAGATGAGCAAGATTTTTAATTTTCTGTTAAAAGAATGTGATTTATGTTAATGCTATTAATATATGCCTCCTATTGTTCAACTGCTGTTAAGCCCTTGTTAATCAATGATTAATTTATGTTAAATTTCAACTAATTAATTAAATAATCAAAGTTTTTCTATAAGTTCGCTTTCAAAGATAAATAAACTTGGGGGGACTTATGGAAAGTTTAAAAGATGTAATCTTTATGTTGAAATTCTCATTATTATTTTTCATACTGGATTTCTTGTTTTTGGGTCGGTGGAAGAAATATGTCCGAGTGCATTCATATAGCAAATTGCTATATCAAATTCCAATCGGGATTGCAGTTGTAATGTTTCTTTTGTCGCTCTTTACATCATATATCCAAATATTCAAAATTGTACCTGGAAGTTTTGAAAATCTATTATTTTCAATTATGACCGTATGGTATATACCGAAGTTCATTATTGTACCTTTCCAATTGTTGATTGATTTGCCTCGATACTTCTATTTCTCTAAAAATGTCATTGAGAAATATTTTAGTATTACTAAAAAAAGTATAAGCAAATTATCTAAACAATTATTTACTATAAAACCAAAGCCTCAATTACAACTTGAGTTCGATAATTTATTAGCATTTGAGACAACTTCAGATTTTGAATTGAAAGAAAGCTATTATGAAAATATTAATAATGAAAAAGGAGAGAGTATTTTTAAAAATAGAGTAGATGCGAGGGATGAAAAGGCACCTCCCAACAAGAATAGAAGAGAATTCTTACGCACAGCAGGATGGGGATTAGCATTGATACCATTTGGGGGAGTATCTTACGGCGCAGTAAAAACTACTTACGACTTCAAAATTATGAAAGAAAATATATATATTCATGGACTTCCATCAGCGTTTGAGGGTATCAAGATTGTGCAAATATCAGATATTCACGCGGGGTCCTATACTTCAAGTAGACCAATGCAAGAAGTAGTGGATATTATCAATAATTTAAAGCCCGATATGGTGTTCCTGACAGGCGATTTTGTTAATTATAGCGTTGAAGAATATGATTTTATTTCAAAGGATATATCACGAATTCGCTCCACAATTGGGAATTATGGGTGTCTTGGCAATCACGACCACTTTATGCCG
>DIEP01000017.1:22088-25956 GCA_002418685.1 Ignavibacteria bacterium UBA5771 | reverse complement strand
CCACTTGAATTTTCATCGGATTTGGACATTTTTTTGGTTGGATCTTGCAAATTCATTATTCGAGAGCCAAGTTTTGGAATATAAGGTTCGGGAATTGGAAATGTATCAGAAAAAAGATTATTAAATCTTTGTGCAATATTGCGTGTTAGCTCAAGATGTTGCTTTTGGTCTTCTCCGACGGGCACTGCATCGGCTTTATATAACAAAATATCTGCTGCCATTAGCACGGGATAAATAAACAATCCTGCGTTGATATTTTCGGGGTATTTTTCGGATTTATCTTTAAACTGGGTCATTCGATTTAGCTCGCCGAAGCCCGTAATTGATGAAAGCACCCACGTCAATTGCGAATGTTCGGGAATATGCGATTGAATGAACACAACTGATTTTTCGGGATCAATTCCACAAGCAAGGAATAATGCAGCAATTTCAAGGGTGCGCTGATGTAATATTTTGGGATCTTGTCGAACAGTAATTGCGTGCATATCGGCAACCATATAATAGCAATTGAATTGCTCCTGCATAGCAACCCAATTCTTCAATGCGCCTGCTAAGTGTCCAATTGTAAGAGTTCCCGAAGGTGTAATTCCACTTAAAATTACTTTGTTTTTATTATTGTTGTCCATAAAATTGACTAAATTTACAATTTTTTTCGTCTAAAAAAGTTAATAAGTTTTATAAAATGCTGTTTTTATAAAAATTACAAAAATACTAAAAGATAATTTCTTAAATGGAAAATAATGCGTTCGCAGATATAGTTGGCAAAGAATATAAGTGCTTAGATAAAGGGTTTGTGCGACTTGTGGATGTGATGGGAGACGATAATTCCATTGTTCAAGCTGCTCGCGTAAGCTATGGGAAAGGCACAAAAAGTTTGCGAGAGGATAGGTCTCTCATTCGGTATTTGATGCGTCACTCACACACTTCTCCATTCGAGATGGTGGAATTAAAATTTCATGTGAAATTGCCAATATTTGTAGCAAGGCAATGGATTCGTCATCGCACAGCGAATGTTAATGAATATAGCGGTCGCTATTCCGAAATGCGTGATGAATTCTATTTGCCTGAGCCTATGCAAATTCGCTCCCAAAGTTCCGATAATAAGCAAGGTCGAAGTCAGGATGAACTTCCAAAAAATGTGGTTGATGAGATTTTGCAAAAAATGGAAGATCTCCAAAAGAATAGTTACTCAGATTATCTTTTCTTTTTGGAAAATGATTTAGCTCGCGAATTAGCACGAATAAATTTGCCTTTATCTACATATACAGAGTGGTACTGGAAAATCGATTTGCATAATCTTTTCCATTTTTTAAAATTGCGATTGGATGAGCATGCACAATATGAAATTCGAGTGTATGCCGAAACAATTGCAGACATTCTTAAGCAAATTTTGCCACTATCTTATGAAGCATTTGAAGATTACGAGTTGGATACTGCTAATTTTAATAAAAATGAATTGAAAGTGCTTCGAGAAATTATTGATGTTGAAAAATTTAATAGTATTGATCTCTCAGAATATGGATTTTCCAAATCCGAGGGAAAAGAATTCAAAGAAAAATTTGAAAAATTTATAATTAGAAATAAGGAATAATTTATGAAAAAGTATATTGCTTTAATTTTCGCTTTTCTTTTCGTTTCAAGTATCGTATTTGCTGAAACGACTGATGAATTTCTACAAAAGTATTTTAATCATACGGGAATTCAAAAATTTGATTCAGTAAATACACTTGAAGTAGAAGGCTCAACGACCGCAGCTAATATGTTTATCCCATTCAGATTGGATTATATGAAACCCAATTTTTACCGAATGAAAGAAAGAAATGGAGATGTAGTTGCTTATAAAATTGATAATGGAACTGAAAAATCAATTATATTACGTGATACTACAATTGATTTTCCTGTATTTGATAATTTCATTATGCGTAGCATAATCGATTTGCTTCAAGGATGTATATTAAATTACGAAAAGAACGGATTTACAATTGATTATCAAGGAACTGATACATTGCGAGGCAATACATTTTTTAAATTAGTCCTTACAGATCAAATTGACCAAAAATACACAGCTCTATTGGATACAACAACTTATGACATTCGCTATCTCTCGGGCAATCCTCTCAGTGGACCGATGCAATTCAGTCCTATATTTCTAGATAACTATCAGAAAGTTGATGGGATATCTTTCCCATTCAAAATTGATTATGCAGACAGGGGTATGGAAATAATAATGCGAATTGATCAAATCAAGCTTAACGTCAACCTTCCTAAATCAATATTTACAGTTAAATCTCCTGAAAATAAAAATTTTGATTAATATTAATTGGTATAAATATGAAAGTAGATATTATAATGCCTAAAATGGGCGAATCCCTCCAAGAAGGGACAATTATCCGATGGACAAAAAACATCGGCGAAAAAGTGGAACGCGATGAAACAATTCTCGAAATCTCGACAGATAAAGTGGATACTGAAGTTCCTTCACCAGTGGATGGGATTCTATCAGAAATACTTGCTCAAGAGAATGAAACCGTAGAAGTCGGTAAAGTAATCGCGCGAATTTCTACAGAAGGTGAAGACTCTGCTCCTGCACCTGCCAAAGAAGAAGTTCAAGCAACGAATGAGAGCGTAACTTCAAGTGAAAAAACCGATGAAAAAACCGCAGTGCCCGAACAAGCACCCGCTATGAAAACTGCTGCCGCAAATATAAATCAACCGGCCGCTCCCATTGCTAATGCAACAGCAGAAGTAGCAACAGCAAAAGTGCAAGAATCATCTCAGCCAGCTCCTGTTGATAATAAAGTATATTCTCCTACAACCAATGGACACACCAACGGTGCCACTTATGAAATTCCCGCACGAGACAATGAGAAATTTTATTCTCCACTTGTGCGAGAAATAGCCAAGCAGAATCATATATCTCTTGAAGAATTGCGAACAATGAAAGGTTCGGGAACAGATAATCGCATCAATAAAGACGATATTCTTGCTTATATTGCAAGCAAAACTCAAGCAATGCCCGAAGTAAAAAATATTCCACAGCAATCACCAAATGTTGCACCTACTATTCCTGCAAAGACGCAACAACCCGCTAATGAAGGTGAAATCAATCCAATTTTCAAGGCAGCGGGTGAATACGAAGTGATTCCAATGGATCGCATTCGGCTTCTTATTGCGGAGCACATGGTTCGTTCAAAAGCAACTTCTCCACACGTAACAAGCGTTGCCGAAGCTGATGTGACAGGCATAGTGAAGTTGCGAGAAAAAATGAAAGAAGAATTCCAATCACGTGAAGGTTTTAAATTAACTTACACTCCTTTCTTTGCTCTTGCAGCGATTGAGGCGCTGGTGCAATACCCAAATGTTAATGTTAGCGTTGATGGTAATAAAATTATCCGTTTTAAACATATTAATCTTGGAATTGCTACAGCTCTGGACGATGGCAATTTGATAGTTCCTGTAATCAAAAGTTCAGAGGAATTGAATATTACGGGGCTTGCACGTCAAATTTATGATCTCTCTAATCGAGCAAGGACAAAAAAATTAAATCCCGATGAAATACAGGGCGGGACATTTTCTATAACAAATGTCGGAACATTCGGAACGCTCTTTGGCACTCCAATTATTAATCAACCGCAAACAGCGATTATGGGTATTGGTGCAATTGAAAAGCGCCCCGTTGTTCGTGAAGTTATGGGCAACGATATGATTGTAATAAGGAATATGGTTTATGTTTCTATTACTTATGATCATCGTATAATTGATGGACAACTTGCGGGCAAAACACTTGCAGCCATTGTTTCATCTCTGGAAAGCATGAACGAAACAACAATCAAATTATAAAAATATCGCTATATTTCAGAGCAGTCTC
>DIEP01000017.1:6818-22033 GCA_002418685.1 Ignavibacteria bacterium UBA5771 | reverse complement strand
ATTAGTTTTTGATAACGTAGAAAGCTACACAACGTGAAAAGCAAGCAATGAGAAAATTTTTATCTTCAACTTGCTTCATTTTGGTCCGTGCTGCCATTATAGAAACTTCTATCATACTATTGTTAGGAAAATTGCCAAAAAATGACGGAGGTAAATAGATATTTCCGGTATTTGATGTGATAAGGTAATTTTTGACATCATTATCTACAACTACTGTCGTATCAAAATTGTGTGCCATTAGATTATCTGTCTCAACAAGCACCATTATACTATCGATTCCGAATATTTGAGAATATTGTATTGTTAAACCATTATGCTTATATACAGTATCGATCCATGAACGTGGTGAATTTATATTAATAGCATTCACCGATAAAATAGTATCTGAATACGGGGGCAAATAAGGACTCCCATGCACATCCCATATATGATTCTGAACACCATCGAAAGGAACATGGATAGTGTCGATCAGTCGACTTTGATTGAATAACACATTGTTTAAGAATAAGGATTCGACTATAATATGATTTCCATTGGCATCATAAAAATACGCCTGGTCCTGAAAAGCGTCTGAGTAACCCCCATCGTTTTTCATATATCTTGTTAATGTTGTATAAAGATAACCATCACAATTCTGAGGTTCGTTGGATACACCATAAAAGCTTCCAATTCCTTTCTCGCTCGGATTTGTAGGTACATCTTTATTAGTGCAACTTGCGAGACTTATCAGCAGAAAAATTGCTGATAAGATTTGAATTAAAACAACTCTTTTACACATTTTAAACACCATAAATTTATTTAAAAATATTTATTACTGTTCTAGATAAAAGAAAGAAGAGATACTATAAACGCTCAATCTTCCAAAACCCTTTTCATTGCTATAATCCCCAGCTTTAAAGTTAATCCTCAAGTTGCAAGTTCCATTAGGACAAGATCTCCAGCAACCTCCAAAATTTATAAAGATTAAATTTACAAAAATGAGCATAAGTAATTGTTTTATACTTATTTTGTTCCTATTTTCATTTTTTAACTTCAAAATCACCTTTTTCATTTTTGCATTTTCTTCTTTTACATTATAATCCAATTATGAATATAATCATAATTACTTCTTTGAAGAATTTGTTTAGTTCCTCATCATTTAATGAAAGAAAAAGTGCTTTTTTCCCAAACATTCCATTACATTATAATTTCCTAATATTTAGTCGAAAATTATAATTGAATATTGTTAGTTGATATATAAATATTTTTTAAGCATATCCTTCCGAATGTTCGTATTTTATCAATGCCTTCAGAATTACTTGCTCCCTTCTGAATGTCCAAAAAAATAACAGTTTTTTTATGAGATCTAAATAGATAAATAAAATTTGAAGCGCCCTCAAAAAACAATTTGCTGAAATAATCGTTAAAACTCCTTTCAACAATTTCAGTTTTATGAGTTTCTATAAATGAATACCGATCTAAAAGATAGAATCATCCAAACCTCAATTAGGCTCTTTTCTCAGAATGGATTGAAGAATATTAATACAGATTTGATTGCTCAGGAAGCGGGCATCAGCAAGCGAACGCTCTATGAGATTTTTCCGAGCAAGGAACAATTGATTAAAGAAGTTATCATGCACTTAACGAATTCTATCCTTCTTGAAGTCCAAAAAATGAACAATGTAATAGATGAGGAAAATGAAAACAATTTCGAAATAGTCTTCCAACATTTAATTAAAGTTATGAACGAATTAAAGAATAACTTTACTAAGCAAGTAATAAGTGATTTGAAGAGATTCTATCCCGAAATTTGGGAAGAAATTCATACTTTTTTTATGCTCAAAATGAAGGAAGGATTTTTTTTAAAAATTTTCCATTATGGTCAAGATAAAGGGTATATTCGCAAGGATATAAATATTGACCTTGTATATTTTATTCATATAACTATACTTGAAAATGTTGTAACTCCTGAAATTATTTCTGAACTTCCAATGAGTACTAATGATGTTATGAAAAGTATATTTGATATATTTTTAAGAGGGATACTCACTGAGAAGTATAGGAAGGATCAATTAATTGAAACTTGAAACTAAATTTAAAATAAAATACATTTTGTTTTATGAGTAAATCCATTAAAAAAATCGCAAAAGTCGCTATATTTATAGTGTTTGCATTTTGTCTATCGTTTTCTGATGTTTTTTCTCGCACTCTGACTTTGGATTCGGCAATATCTGTTGCAATTTCGAGCAATAGAGATATAAAAATTGCGAAGTTAGAGATTGACAGAGCCAATCAAGCCATTCTCGAATCTTATGGATATGCCTACCCAAGTCTTGATTTTACCGGGTCTTTCACGCATTTCTTAAAAAAACCACAAACACCATTTCCCGATTTCAATGCAATGCTCAATAACTCTGTCTATAAAGTGCTGTTCGACGAAAATATCATACCAACTGATGAAGGGAAATACCTTTCGATGCAAATGAAATTGCAATCGTTCGCACTAGCAAATAGTTACAGTACCACACTACAGATATCTCAAATATTGTTCAATTATTCTGTGCTGAAAGGTATAAGCTCATCTGCAATCTATCGCAACCTTGCTGAAGAGCAATGGAAAGGAAAAATTGCTGCCACATCTTTGAACACTCAGAAAGCCTTTTATGGTGTATTGCTAAGCCAAGAAGTATTGAAAATAACCCAAGAGAGCTTGCAAAATGCGACAGATAATCTTCGGAATGTTCAAGCATTGAGGGCGCAAGGTATGGTTTCTGAATTCGATGCGCTCCGTGCAGAAGTTCAAGTCGAAAATATACGTCCATTAGTATTACAGATGGAAAGTAATCTCGAGTCTATGAAAAATAATTTTAAATTACTAATTGGAATGCCTCAAAATGAAGATATAACATTAGAAGGAGAAATCCAATATAATCCATCTGATTTAAAGAGCGACCAAGAATATATCGATATTGCTTTAAAAAATAATTTCGATTTGAACACTCTGAAAATCAAAAGAGAATTTGATAATGCAATGATTGACCTTGAAAGAGCAAATTATTATCCTACTGTGGCTGCTTTTGGGAATTATTCTTTTATGGGCACAGCGGATGATTTACAATTTCAGAATTATCAGCAATCTGTTGTAGGACTGAGTCTATCTATTAACCTCTTTAACGGAATGCGAAAAGGAAGGAGGGTGGAGCAAGGAGTAATCAACGTTATGAAAACTGATGAAAGCATAAATCAGTTTAAAGATTATATAGCTGCTCAGGTAAAAAGCAAATTGACTGAGATAAAGAAAATTCAATCCAATATTGACGCTCAAAATAGAAATATCGAGCTTGCTCAAAAGGCTTATAATATTTCAGAAGTACGTTATAAAGAGGGCACAGGCAATCAGTTAGAGGTTGAGAATGCTGATTTAGCTTTGCGCCAAGCCCGAACAAATTATATGCAATCAGTATATCAATTTATCACTTTGATACGCGATCTCGATAATTTGACGGGAACAATCGATCCAAAATATTTAAATATTAATGAATAAAAAAGTGGAGTTATAAAATAATGAAGAGAACAATTATTTCTATTACAATCTCTGTATTCCTTGCAATCAGTATAATGCTTCTTCTACAATCTTGTGGGAATGGCAAAAAAGATGACGCATCAAGTAATCAAAGCATTGAGTCCATCCAGAAAAAAGAAGGAATTCCTGTGCAAACCATTGAAATCAAGCAAACGGAATTAACCTTGGACTTGAAATACTTATCTACTTTAATGGGTTCAAAGCAGGCAACAGTTGTATCTCTGGTAGCAGATAAAATTGAGAAAGTCCGTTCACGAGTAGGAAGCAGAGTTGCCGAAGATCAGGTTATTGTTGAATTTCCAATTGATAATCCAGCGCTTCAATTTGAGCAAGCTAAATTATCTTATGAAAATTTCAAGAAAACATACGAAAGAATGAAAACTCTCTTGCAAGCGGGCGAGACATCACAACAAAATTATGATAATATCGAGACTCAATATTTGGTGGCTAAAAGGAATTATGAGTCATTAAAGCAAATGTTGTATGTCGAATCTCCAATATCAGGAACAATTGTTGAAATGCCTTATGAAGAAGGAGAAAAAGTCAAATTAGGGGATAAACTCTTTACTGTTGCCCAAATAGATAGGTTGAAAGCAGTATTCTGGGTGACAGATCAAGATTTATTGAATTTGAAAAACGGAATGAGTGTAACTATTGAAAAGAACGATAGAGTTTACAAAGGAAAAATCACCGAAATTTCATTAGCCCAAGATCAGGTTCGCAAAGCTTTCAAAATTGAAGCAGAGTTTCCGAATAGAAATAGAGATTTGTTTGTTGGAATGACTGTGGATGTTCGCATTCCTTTTTATTCAAATCCCCAAGCGATTGTTATCCCGAGAAGTTCTTTATTACAGCAGGGGGGGAAGTACTATGTTTATCTGGCAGTTGATGATACTGCTCAATTGCAAGAAGTAAAAATAGGAAAATCACAAGGGGATCAGGTAGAGATATTTTCAGGTTTGCAACCTGGAGACAAAATTATAACGGAGAGCATTAACTTGCTGAGCGATGGTAGCAAAATATCTGTTCACAATTAGGAGATAAAAATGAAAATTGGTGATTTGTCTGTTGATCGCCCCGTCCTAATGACTGTTGTATTATTAGTTTTTATAATCTTTGGAGCTTTATCTTTCAGTGGGTTGAAATCCAATTTAATGCCCGATGTTAAGATTCCATACGTAACAATACAAACAGTTTATCCCGGTGCAACTCCAAAGGAAGTCGAAACATTAGTTACTGATAAAATAGAAGATGTTATCTCGACAATTGAAGGTATAAAAACAATTAGCTCGTATTCATTAGATAATGTATCGATTACGATGATCGAGTTTGTGCTTAACAAAAACATTGACTTTGCTAATCAAGAAGTCAAAGATAAAGTTGATCAAATTCTGAATAATTTGCCTGATGACGCAGATAAACCAATTGTACAAAAGGTTGACATTCGAGCACAATCAGTTGCCGATATAGTGCTGAGTGGGGATATAGATCCCCGCGATCTATACGATTTGGCAAATAACCAAGTGAAAGATATGCTTTCGCAAATTTCAGGTGTTGCTAATGTTGAAATCAACGGGGGTCAAGAAAGAGAAATCCGTATCATCTTAAGCAATAAGACAGTATACGAAAATATGCTCTCACTACCTGTTTTAATGCAAATATTGGGTGCCCAAAATATGGACATTCCTGGCGGTACTTATGAAATTGGCAATCAAGAATATTCAGTTCGTTTGAAGGGGCAATATGATTATGATTCAATCAGGACTATCGAGGAAACACTTATTCCAACAGCGACGGGAGTTAAGAAACTACGCGAGTTAGCAAGAGTAGTGGATGCGGGTAAAAAGATCACCCAGAGATCTATATTTTTTGATAACAATAAAAAGATAGTTTATGATAATGCGATTCGTGTTGGTGTTATAAAAAGCCCTGACGGTAATGTTGTAGATGTAGTTGATCAAGTCAAAGAGCGGTTGCCTGCTATTAAGGCTTCTCTTCCACCTGGCATTAGCATTGATATAGTAAGAGAAAGTGCAAAATTTGTGAAAGATACTCAAGATGATACGCTTTCCAATATTTACCTTGGAATTCTTATCACTGCATTTGTTATATTCTTATTTTTGCGCGATTGGAGGTCTACTTTAATCGCTGCTATTACTATGCCCGCTTCTATTATATCTGCTTTTTTGTTCTATCCTATGTTTGGATTAGACTTAAACGTGTTGAGTTTGATGGGTATCTCAGTCACTATTGGTGTTCTTGTAGCGAATTCAATAGTTATTATAGAAAATATCTTTCGGTATAAAGATATGGGATATAAGACTAAAGATGCAACAAAAATCGGTACTAATGAGGTATTTGTTGCAGTATTAGCTTCAACATTGACAAATATCGTCGTTTTTGTTCCTCTTGCAACTATTACAAGTGTCCCGGGGCAATTCTTACGAGCTTTGGCTTTGTCAGCCACTTTTAGTACACTTTTTTCTTTGCTATATTCATTTACTTTGACACCAATGTTAAGTTCTTTGTTGATTAGTGATAAAGAAATTAAAAAAGGGCGCTTACATATTTTATTGGATAGAATAATGGATGATTTTTTTATTAATCTCTTCCGGAAAACAATAGAACCTGTACTAAAAACAAAACGTTCAGCAATTATTGTGGTTGTTTCAACGATTATATTATTTTTCGTGATATTATTTGGGCTTGGTTCGAATCTTCAATTTGAGTTTCAACCCGAAATGGATAATGGACGTCTTGCTGCAAAAGTCGAACTTCCCCCTGGATATAATCTTGATGCTACTGCACGAATTGTCGATCAAATACAAAATATTATTGTAAAGCATCCCGAAGTTGTTAATATTGTGTCTGATATTGGAAAGTCAAGTAGTATCGATATTGGAACCAATATGGCTATAATCAATATTCAACTTGTTGATAAGCAGTTTCGCGAGATTAGTCAATCAAAATTGCAATCAATTCTTAACAAAGAGTTTGCAAGTATTGGAAATGCGAAAATAAGCGTAAGTACAGGTATGGGTTCAGATCAGAACGTTTCACCAATTGAATTTTACATAATGGGACAAAATGAATATGAAGTGCAAAAACTTGCAGATCAGGTATATGACCAATTAAAAGACATACCAGGTCTCGTTAATTTTGATCAATCTACTCGCACAGGTAGACCTGAAATGACAATTTATCCAAAGCGAGATGTTTTAGGAAATATTGGACTTTCTGTTACTGAACTCGCCCTATCTTTACGCTCTTCTGTTGAAGGTATGTCCTCAACGAAAGTCCGCAAAGAAAAAGATGAATTCGATATTACCGTCATAATGGACAGTTCTGAGATAAATTCTCCTGAAAAAATCAAAGATTTAAGCATTGTCACAAGTGCAGGGACTTTCAGATTAGGTGAGATTGCTGATATTCGCTTTACACCTGGACCAACACGTATTTTGCACAAAGACAAATTTACTTCTGTGCAGTTCAGTGGGGCACCTGCCCCTGGAGTACCATTAGGTACTATTACTGATGCAATACAGGAAAAAATCGATCAAGTCCGATTCCCGATGGGATATACTTTTGCTTGGAGCGGTACATCACAAATGTTTCAAGAACTTATGGCAGATATTATTTTTGCTTTCTTATTGGGAATAGTCCTTACATATTTATTGATGTGTGCAATTCTTGAAAGCTTCATTGAACCAATTTATATTATGTTTACAATCCCATTAGGTTTGACGGGTGTTATTATAGCATCATGGCTTACAGGCACAAATCTTGGTATCACTTCTTTGATGGGAGTTATAATGCTGACGGGTATCGTGGTTAATAATGCTATCTTATTAATAGATTTTGCAAATCAGTTAGTCCGCCAAGAAGCAAAGCATATACGTGCCGCACTGATTGAATCAACAGTAACGAAATTAAAACCAATTGTTATGTCAAATACAGCCCTTGCTTTGAGTATGATTCCAATGGCTCTTGGTATGGGAACTTCGGGTGCAGAAATGCGTGCTCCACTTGGCATTGTTTCTATTGGTGGAATCATAGCATCCACTATTCTTACATTATACTTTATTCCTTCTATATACTATATTTTTGCTCGTGAAAAGCACAAGGTAGCAGAAATTTAGCTAATGAATTAATATAATTCTGATATTTCATATTAGGGAACAGAATAACAACTGTTCCCTAATATTTTTTTTAAGAAGTCTGCCATTGCAAGGAATTTTTATCCCGAAGCAATTACTAATTACGAGCAAATATTCTGCGGAGCATCCCCTCATCCTGTGTGGTTGCTTCGCGACTGGCGCCCTCGAAATGACCGTTAAAGATTATATGAGCAATCGCCCATCTTCCATAATAATTTTATCGTCAAAATATACAGTGGGTTTGGATACAAGACCATCAACATGAAAAGGCACATCGTTAATTCCACCAAAGGAAAGATTATTGCCAAAGGCAAAGTGGATTGTTCCAAGCACTTTCTCATCTTCAAGAATTTCACCACATATCTTTGCATAAGGATTTGTGCCAATTCCAAATTCTGCAATTGTTTTGCTCTTTTCCCCAAAACGATTCACTAACTTACCAAAAAGTCTTGCATCGCCGCCGCGACCTGATATTTTTTGAATTAGCCCATCTTTAACTTCAACATAAACGGGATGAGTCAAAATACCGAGTGATGCTATTGAAGCATCAAATGCGATAATACCATTGACGCTCTTCTCGATTGGTGCAATATAAACTTCTCCTGACGGCAAATTTCCACTTTCACCAATATTTCGTAATACACCCGTGCTGGCAATGACAGGGCGATTAGTTGCATCAAAGGTGACATTAGTGCCATGTTTTCCAAGCACTTTCACTTTGGAAACATTTTGAAAAACAGAATGGACTCTTTTAGTAGTTTCGAGCACTTTATCAATGTTACCGTTCAAGCACCTAACCATTGTTTCAAGTGTTATGCCGGGCATTGTTCCCACTCGCACTCCATTTTTCGATGCTTCACGTCTTGCATTGGTATGGGTAAGTGATTTGCTGGTCACTGCAACAACGACATCTACTGATCTCATCATCTCTGCAACTTGTTCGGGAGGTTCCTGTCCATTGACTTCACGCTCACGCATTTCAAAGTAGAAAGCTTCTTTTGCAATTATGACACCTGTTTCATAAATCGCTTGGGCGATTTCTCGCATTTTTGGATCGGCAATCACAAGTAAAGTTTCGGATTCCTCCAATCCCATATATTCTTTCAAAGCAAGACGAGCTGCTTTTTGTATTTTTAATAGTGGCATAGCTACCCTTTATTTTATTTTTAATATTTAATCTAATTCCAATAAATGCAAAGATAAGGAAATTTAAATAAATAACATAAATTCTTCAATATCCAAAATTTTATTTAATTTTTATTTAATATTTATTGCAAAATATAATCAATAATATAATCTATAATACAAGCAAAAAATACTAATATTTTTAAATATAAAAAAGAGAAATTCGTTTATTACATATTGAAATGATTTTAATGCGATATTATTTATCGTTTAAAAATCATATTATTAGGGTTTGAAAAAAAATTAAAATCGTTATTGCAAGGGACAATTGTAAGCATAGAAGGGTGCATAATTTTCCAATAAAATATGTCTTTAAATGTAGGGTACAACTTGCTCCGCGAGAAAGCATATCATAGCAATGACGAGAGCTGTTATTAAAACCCAATCAAAAATATTTAAAGTGCAAATAAATTTTATTAACTTATTTTTTGTAAAATAATTAAAAAGGAAAAACTCTATGGCAAAAATTATTGAATTCGATGTTGATGCACGTGCACACATCAAATCAGGAGTCGATCAACTTGCAAATGCAGTTAAAGTTACTCTGGGTCCAAAAGGTCGAAATGTTATAATTGATAAAAAATTTGGCGCTCCTACTGTTACCAAAGACGGCGTTACAGTTGCTAAAGAAGTTGAGCTCGAAGATCCAATCGAGAATTTGGGTGCAAATATGGTTCGTGAAGTAGCTTCCAAAACAAGCGATGTTGCAGGCGATGGCACAACAACCGCTACTGTCCTTGCACAAGCAATTTATCGCGAGGGCTTAAAAAATGTGACTGCTGGTGCAAATCCAATGGATATTAAGCGTGGTATTGATTTAGCAGTTGCAAAAATTACAGAGGGATTGAAAAGCATTTCTCGTAATGTCGAAGGCAAAAAAGAAATTACACAAGTCGGTGCAATTTCAGCTAATAATGATAATACAATCGGTGAATTGATTGCCGAAGCAATGGACAAAGTCGGTAAAGACGGAGTTATTACTATTGAAGAAGCAAAATCAATTGATACCACTCTCGAAACAGTTGAAGGAATGCAATTCGACCGTGGTTATATTTCACCTTATTTTGTGACTGACACTGAGACAATGGAAACATTGTTTGATAATCCTTATATCTTGATTCATGATAAGAAAATCTCTTCAATTAAAGATATTCTTCCAATTTTAGAGAAAGTTTCGCAAACAGGTCGCGCTTTGCTTATTATTGCAGAGGAAATCGAAGGCGAAGCACTTGCAACACTCGTATTGAACAAATTGCGTGGTGTTCTGAAAATTGCAGCTGTCAAAGCACCTGGCTTCGGCGATAGAAGAAAAGCTATGCTCGAAGATATTGCAATTCTCACAGGTGGAACAGTCATTTCCGAAGAGCAGGGTTATAAACTTGAAATGACAGGGCTTGAGCATCTTGGAGTTGCCAAGAAAATCGTGATTGATAAAGATAATACTACAATCGTGGAAGGTGCAGGAAAACCCGAAGAACTTAAAAGAAGAATCAATGAAATCAAAGTGCAAATTGATAAAACCACTTCTGATTATGATAAAGAAAAACTACAAGAAAGATTAGCAAAATTGAGCGGTGGAGTAGCAGTCTTGAAAATCGGTGCTTCAACAGAAGTTGAAATGAAAGAGAAAAAAGCCCGTGTGGAAGATGCACTTCACGCAACTCGTGCTGCTGTCGAGGAAGGTATTGTTCCTGGTGGTGGTGTTGCATACTTACGTTCAATTGGCAAACTTGATGAAATCAAAGTCGAAAATGAAGATCAAAGAATTGGTATCGAAATAATCAGAAGGGCTATCGAAGAACCAATTCGCCAAATTGTAACGAATGCAGGTCTTGAAGCATCCGTAATAGTGAATAAAATCAAAGAAAATAGTGGCAATTACGGTTTCAATGCAGCAACAGAAAAATATTGCGATATGTTTGAAGATGGTGTAATCGACCCAACCAAAGTGACACGCGTTGCTCTTGAAAATGCAGCATCAGTTGCAGGGTTAATGCTTACAACAGAAGCATTGATTGTAGATAAACCCGAAAAGAATCCACCAATGCCCGCAATGCCACCGGGTGGAATGGGAGATATGTATTAATAATACAGGCAACTATTTTATTTATTATAAAAAGATTCAAGGAGCATTCACGGATGCTCCTTTTTTTTATTTTGAGAAAGTCTATAATTCCTGGCGTAATCGACTTTGAGAGAATAAAATGACAATAAAATCTAAAAAAGTCACACGCTTTTTAAGAGAGGGATTTAGGCTGAGTTCAGGGATTGCCTCACTATGTTCGCAATGACCGTGCGAGTGTGTTCGAAATGACAATTGAATTTACTTAATTCCGTTATCATTATTTTTTAAAAATATCAAAAAAAATTCGTAATTTTGTACTCTTTGATTTTGAATAAAATCAAAACCGACTCGGTAGCTCAGCTGGTAGAGCATTAGACTTTTAATCTAAGGGCCATGGGTTCGATCCCCGTCCGAGTCACAACAACTTCCCCTATTACGATTTACCCTTTTTCGTTCCAATCAATTACATCAAATTCTTATATCTTAGAACCGAATTTTTTAGATATATAATGAAAAGTATTAAATGATTAAAGATTTATAATTTTTATAATATTCAATATTCTTGAGCAAATTTTCTTTTTGCCTTAATTTTCAACAAAAAGTCAATAAAAATAATGACCAATTTATCAAACTTCGTCATAATTATTAATCTTTGATATTCGCAGGTTAAAAAAGCCATTTCGATTATTCAGAATGGAGCGAAACGGCAAAAAGAATTGTCGAAATGTATCTCTACAATTCCTAGAATTCCTATAAATCTTTATAATATGAATCGCGGAAGATTCCTCGAGCTCCAAAGTTTTCTTTGAAACGGGCAAGTCCCCAATTCGGATCCATATCTACCGTAAATAAACCGAAATCAAGAAACTTGAACCCTTCATCTTGGTATTTTCGCATAATTTCATAAAACAGCAAATTGACGGGGCGATATTCTTGATAATCCTCATTATGACTGATATAAAATGCAAGGACAACTTTTTCATTAGCAGAGAAATTGCAAACACCCGCTATTAGTTTATCTTGAAGAAAGGCACCCCAAAGGCGTATCCGTGTTGGGAAGAGTTCCTTCAATTTCAGCAATTCTTCTAATGTGTGTGTGGGATGCACGTTGTGACGCATTTTAAGATTTTTCTTGAGGATTTCATAATAATCTTCAAATTTCTCGCACTCGACTACTTCGACACCTTTTTTGATGGCTTTCTTGACGGAAGTGCGGGCTTCGGGACGATACATCGAAAGTAAATCATCTTTTGGAAAATCCAATTGCACAACGCTTGTAAGCTCACGTTTTAAAAATTGAAAATTATTTTTAACCAATGCAAAATCGAAATAATTGGAATACTTTGCTTGATAAATAATTGGCGGTGGAGTAATCTGAATCCTATTGCAATGCTCTTGCTTTGCAAATTCGACTATTCCTTCAACTAAATCGAAAGCATCACGTAAATTTAAATTTGACTCGTATGCAACTCCACCATAAGATGCTCCCGAGTGAGAAGAAAGTATTCTCTTGCCATCTCGTTCAATAATTGTGGCAGGAAATACCCCAAACAATTTATTATTTTTCTTAAAAACAATCGATGAATCGGGGAATCTACCCTCAGGATGATATGAAAGAAAACGCCGTTTGTGAAAGATAGTCCCATTATCAGAAGATTCAACGAAATTATCCCAAATTTCATTATCAATCGAAGAATCAATGAATTTTTCAAATTCAAGCATAATTTAACTGGATTTATTGAAGCGATAAATGAATTTTTTAACAAATTGCAAATTAGCAATAATTGGAGAACTAACTATCATACCAAGCACTATGTATGGATATTTATACCGTGCTGACCCATAAATTGGAATAGTCATCAGCAACCCAAATATAATGAATAACTCAATTAACAAAACATTATAATTTTGGCGATTTTGCTTGAAATTAATATAAAATTGATAAAAAAAGAATAATAATATAAATATGTAGAATAAATGATGGATTATTGCTAAAATGAGATATTCAGTTCTGTTAGGTTGGCGAATGAAAGATGCAAAGTCTTTTTGCTTGAATAATGCCTTTGCATACTCATAAACGTGAATTTGACTATTTGAAATCAGTGGATAAAGAGCATAATCATCAGTAATAAATAAATACGCAAATTTTGCAGGTAATAGCGAAATCCATCTGATTGGATGGGACTTGATCCAATTTACTGCTTGATTTTGATAAAATTCACCCTTTTCAATATATGTCAGCGAATCGGGATTTTCCAGATAACCAATCTTCCCTTTATCAAATACGCTTGCCTCGAAAGTGCCTGTGGCATCATCATTTGCTCCGATAAGCAGATTGAGTGAACCCGTCGTTCCTGTGAAGATGAAATCTCCAAAATGGCGGGAATTATATACTCCTTGACCAATTATAATTATCAAACATCCACTGATTAAAAGAGACATTTTCGATAATCCAAAGTGTTTGAAATTTAAGGCAATAATAATCAGCATTGCTAATAGCAAAGCCCAACCAAGAGGTCGAATTCCAATTGAAATAGCAATCATCACTCCCGCCAAAAACAGAAATAATCTTTTATTAATTAAGAAAAAATAAATCGATAAAAGAATAGTAGAGCAAAACAATAAATCAGTTAAATTCATTAGGATAATCCCAAAATTATTGAGATATAATACATATAAGACGGCAGCAATAAATGCTGATGAATTTGAAAATATTTTTTTAGTAATTGAATAAACCAAAACTAAATTCAGGGAATTCAGAATAATATTAAAAAATAGTATTGCCTTTGCACTATTGAAGACTTTCAGAATGATAAATAAATAATTTATATAAATCGGAGCAACAAGAAAATCATCATAAATATTGGATTCATTGGGATAGAGCGAATTATCAGCAACGCATTGACTTGCTTTTTGATAATAATATAATGAATCGCTCTCAAAATTGGGTTCATTGGACAGCACAAGGATAATTTGCAATAAGATATACACAACAAAGAGTATAATGAAGGGCTTCTTAGATTTATTTAGATTTCGAATCATTGCAAATTATTTTAAATATTAATATAAGTCATTTAAAGCAATTCATCCCCTCTATTGCAACTGCGAACACTCCCCCTCTTCGTAAGAGGCGACCAGGATAAACGTTGACGTAGTGACTGAACACTCCCACTCTTCGTAAGAGGTGACCAGGACGTAAACGTTGACGTAGTGACTGAGCACTCCCCCTCTTCGTAAGAGGTGACCAGGATAAACGTTGACGTAGCAACTGAACACTTCCCCCTCTTCGTAAGAGGTGACCAGGATAAACGATGACGTAGTGACTGAACACTCCCCCTCTTCATAAGAGGGGGTCAGGGGGTGTTCCCCACCATATTCCTGGCGGATTATATACTCCCGTCCAACCATAATTTCAATTTCATTGCACAGACAGAGACGTCTGCGCTACCAAATATATCACTCAATGCAAAGGCAGGCTTGGAAGCTCCCTCTATCTTTTTGGCAAGGGGGGAAGAGCGGGTGCCTCCTGCTTATTATTTTGTGGTGGAACGGAATTGCCAACCGAGTCAATAAATGTATCGACAGGAGCGATCTTATTAATGTTGAAGCTTCGTTTTTTATACGGTAGAAGCGGATCGCTATAAATTTTTGCCATCAATCGTCCCCAAATTGGAGCGGCAGCCTTACCACCATACCCTTGCCCGCCCATATAATTAAAATTCACGCGCTTATCGTCGAATCCAACCCAAATTCCTGCTACAAGGTCAGGAGTATAACCAACGAACCAAGCATCAGCCGCATCATCGGTAGTTCCCGTTTTACCTGCTGCATCCACTCCCTGAAAAAAGCGACGAATTATTGATGCAGTGCCATAATCGACCACGCCTTGCATCATAGAAATCATTTCATCAGCAATTGAGTCAGGAATTATTCCCTGAGTAGTGGCAGTTTTCTTATTGCTTTTAATTATCAAATTGCCATAATTATCATAGACATCATTGAGAAACCGCGTTTGAATAGCTGTCCCGTGCATTGGGAAAGTTGCAAATGCAGTTGTCATTTCGATTGGTGATACATCTCCACCCGCACCCAAAGCAAGTGCAGGATATGCTACCAGCGGCGATTTAATTCCCATTTTCTGTGCAATGCGAATGACTTCGTCAGGATTTGTAACTTGTGTAATGAGTCTTGCAGCCACAGTATTTATAGAGGCAGCCAACGCTGAATATAATGTTCGCTTTTCCCC
>DIEP01000017.1:0-6787 GCA_002418685.1 Ignavibacteria bacterium UBA5771 | reverse complement strand
GGTCCGCATTCAATTTCCGAATAAGGCGTAAGCCCATGCATTAAGGCAGCAGTATAAACAAATGGTTTAAAAGATGAACCCGGTTGCCGCCGAATTTGTGTTGCATGATTTAATGAATATTTCGCCGATGGATTTTCTTGTATAAATTTGGGAGATGCCCCAACCATTGCAAGTATATCACCTGTATGAACATCTAATACAACCGCACCCACCTGAATTGTAGTGGCAATATTTTTAACAGAATCAATAAATTTTCTATCATTCTTCAGTTTCTGATAAATCTCATTTTTTTCCCGAGAATTCGCAGACCTATAACTTGGATTTGTTCGAATTGCTTTATCTACAAGGGCATCAAGGACATTTTTATTTCGAGACCAAGACCAATTCCTCTGGAAATTGGCTTGCAAATCTTTCAAATGCTCAGATACTGCATTATTCAAATATCCTTGAATGCGAGAATTCAAAGTAGTATTGATAACTAAACCATCTCTAAATAAATCATAATTCCCCAATCGAGCTTCATCGCTCAAGGTTTGGCGAACTAATTCAACAAAATGCGGGGCAATCATAAACACGTTTTTAAAAGCCATCTTATTAGCAGATCTATCGCTCGGAAGCAATGGATCTTTTGTTGCCTCAAGGTATTGCGATCCTGAAATATAACCTTCTTGGAGCATTAATGACAGCACTAAATCGCGTCTTGCAATTGCTTTTTCAGGATTAGTCACCGGGTCATAATTTGTTGGAGATTTGAGCAGAGCAACAAGCATAGCACATTCTGATAATGTCAAATCTTTTGGTTGCTTATTAAAATATACTTGCGATGCAATTGCAATACCATAAGCACCTCTGCCAAAATAAACTGTGTTGGAATATAACTGCAAGATTTGCTCTTTTGTATAATTACGTTCAATTTGGATGGCAGTAAAAGCTTCGCGGATTTTTCGAGCAAGAGTATTTTCTTTAGATAAATACAAATTTCGAGCTAATTGCATTGTAATTGTGGAGCCACCTTCTTTGGCATATCCTGCAAATATATTTTTAACGAATGCTTTAAGCACACGTGAAGTGTGCACACCCCAATGTTTGAAAAATTTTCTATCCTCGGTTGCGACCAACGCATTGACATAATTCTTTGGAATTTGGTCATAATCTATATCTTCACGTCTTTCAATATAAAAATGGTCAAGGACTACCCCATCTTCAGAATATATTCGCGTCGCAAGGTTCAATTTAGGATTTTCGAGTTGCGAAATCGATGGCATTCCGCTGCCTATCACAATTTTAATATAAACAAATAAAATTAAACATATTCCGAAGAATACTCCAATCAATATCCAGAGAAACTTTAATGGTGTTATTTTCATTTTAATACTCGCTCAATAACGACACGACGCAAACGCCTGAAATACAAACTCAAATCTTCATTTTCCTTCTTGGGCAAAGGTTCAAATTCACCTGCAGAATGGGTTTCGATAAGATAACCAGGAACACCCCTTTTCATTAATTCCATTTTGATAAACTCTGCTCTTTTTTCACCTAATTTTTGATTGTATTCTACGCTTGCAATTGTATCAGTATGCCCAACAAGGACGATTTTACTTATTCTATCCTTTACTTGAAGAATATTTGAGGCAAGCGCGTCCATTTCTTCTTGCCATTTTATATTTGTTTCATTTCCATTAGTATCAAGCACATAAATATAGGGTTGATCATAAATATCTGTTGGAAAATTCACCCTCAAAGTATAAATTTCTTGCAAATAAAAATTTTTTATCAGCACATCTGTCGTATCATCTCGGCTTAGAAATACTTTTTTTGTATCAGGAAATAAATCTTCGGTTTGTGCTGTTACAATATATTCTTCATCCTTAATTAAAGGGATTGAAAAATTTCCCTGAATATCGGATTTTAAGAAATTCTTCTTTTGATAAACACGTTCTTCGACGATGATTTCTGCATTGGGAATTGGAGTATTGTCATTTGTTTTATATACTTTACCTTCCAATTTATAAAATTGATTTATATTTGTTTTGAGTTCATTAGGATGTCTGAGATCTACATTTATTTCATTATCAATCGGAATTGTTCTCTGAATTGTATCATTTTTATATGCTTTATATCTGACAAAAATATCATAACCACCCAAATCTCTTTTGCCCGCATCTTTGAATTGATTGGAAGCATAATAGAAAATAGAATCGCAATCGCCAAGGCAATTCGGAGATATTTCATTATACTTAGTATTAATCGGGGGTCGCAAATTTTGGCGTTTATTGAAAATCTGATGGGAAATTGCTTTTTCTTTTGAAGAAATATTTGATTTTTCGATTAAGTTGGAAATATCCGAGCGGAATATATCATAGCCGCCAACATTGTCAAAACCATTTGATGAGTAGTAAAGATATTTCCCATCATTTGTAATATAAGGAGTTATCTCATCACAGCCCGAATTGATACTATCCCCGCAATTGATTGGAGCTGACCACTCTCCATTTTGCAATTTTCTCATAAACCAAATATCCGAACCACCAAATCCCGAATCCCTTTCACAAGCAAAAAATATGAGATTCCCATCCGCTGAAATCGAAGGGTGCGAATACCAATCCATTAATTTAGGAGTAATACTGGCAAGTGATTTTTCATTTTGTATCTCATCATTTGCAATTTTCGCTTGAAAAATGCGACTCTGACCTATAATTTCAGACATTGGGACTAATTCCCTGCCGCTTGAATCCTTCACTAAATTTCGAGAATTAGTAAAATCATCGGCAAAACTATAATAAACGTCGTTTTTATAATATGTGGGGAAACCAATATCACCTTGCTCGGGATAATTTATAATCTTCTGAGTTAATATCCGATTGGGATCAAGATATTTTCCCTTAATAATAGATTGATGATTGCCATTTTCGATTGTTAAATATGGTTGAGAACCCGCAAACGATATTCCCCACTGATTTTGAGGAGTATTGCAAAATTGCACAGGCTCGATTCTATAATGCCATCCTTGTAATTTCGTAATAATTTCAGATGTATCCCGTGGAATTCCCTGCCATTCACGGGGAGAACAAGTTATCACGGGTTTAGGACAATCTTCGTCTTTCAATATATATTTTGAAGTTTGGCATCCAAAACTTATGCTCAAAGCAATAAAAATAAAAAATAAATTTCTAAATTTAGAATAAATTGTCATTTAAATTTTAAAAAAAGCAAATTATATAATTAAAAATATCTAAATTACTTATAATTTTTCAAAAAAAGTATAATGAATAAAAATTTTTGCAGATGTTTTGTCTTTTCGTTAATTATTTTGCTATTTTCAGCAGAGATATTTTCCCAAAAAACTTTGGATTTGCGAAAACCACTAAACCCTGAGAACTTTAAAATTTGGGATGAATATATTCGGCAATATGCACCGAGCGATAGTGCTTATAATGTGGTTATTCACATTGCCCGCCAGCATTATTTCACAGGAAATTATATAACTGCTCTTGAAGTTTTCAATATTTACGAGACCCTTTTCCCAAATAAAAAAGATGAGATTCAAAATGAAAAGAGTAATTTGATTGCACTCTCTTTAATTCAATCTCCAAATGAGAGGAATTATCAACTTTACGAACAACTTGCATTCAAATTAGCGGGAACTGAAGACGGATTTGTAGCGGTTCAGAGACTTTCAGAAAAATATATTAAAAAGCGTCAATTTGATTCTGCTCTTGCCGTGTTTGAAAAATATAAGCCAGTTTATAAAAATTTGCAATGGAAATTTGATGAGGTGACTAGCATACTCACTCGCCCCGAAGATTCTGTTTCTGTGCATAATTTAGGTGCAAATGTCAATTCGAAATGGGATGAATGGGATCCAAATCCGACACCCGATGGACATTACTTGTTTTTTTCCTCGAGCATTCGACCTGGCGGATTTGGGGACCAAGATGTTTGGTATTGCGAATTTGCTGACACTGCTTGGCAGAAACCGAAAAATCTTGGAAAGCAAATCAATTCATCAAATGCGGAAACAATTGATAATGTTTCTTTCGATGGAAACACACTTCTGCTTTCGGGGACTTTTGCAGGCACTTTTGGAAAATTTGATATTTATTCTGCCACTCGCACAGAAAATGGTTGGGGCAATCTTTATCACTTTCCAATGCCGATCAATTCTATCAATCACGACGAAGCTGCATTTTTGACAAGTGATGGCAAGGCATTAATTTTTACTTCTGATAGACCTGGCGGAATTGGCGATTTTATTGAAAATGGGAGAGGTTACCATGGTGGAGTAAATGGGAATATGGATATATATGTTTCCCTGAAAACCGATTCGGGCTGGTCAGCACCCATAAATTTGGGAAATACTATAAATACTCCTTATTCCGAGCGTTCCCCGTCATTATCTGCTGATGGCAAAACTCTATATTTCAGTTCAGATGGGCATCCGGGATTGGGGCGTCTTGATGTATTCAAATCTACAAGATTGGAAGACACATCTTGGACGGATTGGAGTGAACCTGAAAATTTGGGGCGATTTATTAATTCCACAGAAGATGATTGGGGCTATAAATTTGGGATTACGGGAGATAGCGCCTTTTTTGCTTCAAAAAATCGTGAAGGAGGTTTTGGAGGTTGGGATTTATATTCAATTACTATTCCTTCAATCTATAAACCTCAAAAAGTTGTCATTATCAAAGGAAAAATCCTCGATCAAAATGACAATCCCCTTTCAGCATCGATCAAGTGGGAAGATCTTTCGTCGGGCAAATTGCTTGGTGAATTGCGTTCCAATCCTAAAACAGGAGAATATATTATAGCATTGCCTTTCGGATTTAATTATGGATATTTTGTTCAAAAGGAAAATTATTATCCAACGTCGGGAAATATTGACTTACGGGAAAAGACTAAAGATTCAATAATTTACAAAAACATAAAACTCATTTCTACACCGGGGATCCTTCAGCAAGGGGAAAAGATTACAATAAACAATATATTTTTTGATTTCGACGATTATTCACTGAAAAAGGAAAGCTATTTGGAATTAAACAGGTTGCTTGACTATTTAAAAACCATAGAATTCAGTAAAATAATAGTTGAAGGACACACCGATAATATTGGCGATGAGGCATATAATTTGCAATTATCCCGCAATCGTGCCAAATCTGTTGCAGACTATTTGATTTCCAAAGGTATTAGCAAATTAAAAATTCAGATTGAAGGTTATGGCTCCAGCAAGCCCATTTTTCCGAACACAAACGAAGAAAACCGCAAGCAGAACCGTCGCGTGGAAATATCAGTAAGGGAATAATCCGCGATGGGCTTGGATTATAATGATTAACATTATTATTAAAATCACTAATATCTTTGTAAATTTGCAAAATCAAACGCATATAATTATGAAAAAGTGGATTATAATGAGGTATTAGGAAAAGGAATATGATCGCACAGTATTTTTTGAGTGCAAGTTGAGATATAAAATAATCTTATTTCAAGTTATATGCAAAAGTTGAGATATAAAATAATCTTATTTCAAGTTCATGAAAAACAATCAATTCATAGCCGGAAAATATACGAAACAATTTATAGGGCAGGAATCTCAGTATCAAAGTTTCAGTCCAAGGTTTATCAATAATCCTTTTGAATGGAATGATAAAAAAATTACTACGCTGTTGGAAGAAGCAGCCAGGTTGCTTGGAGAATTAAATGCTTATTCTTTACTCGTTCCGGATGTAAATTTCTTTATTCAAATGCATATAATTAAAGAGGCTTCCACATCCAGCAAAATCGAAGGAACTAGGACAGAAATGGATGAAGTGTTGATGGAAAAAGAAGAAATTAGACCTGAGAAAAGAGAAGATTGGGAGGAGGTGCAGAATTATATTAAGGCTATAAATTTTGCCATTGCAGAACTCGAAAAACTGCCTCTCTGCCTACGTTTAATCAAAGACACTCATTCTGTTTTGCTTTCTGGAGTAAGAGGTAAAGAAAAACAGCCAGGAGAAATTAGAAAAAGCCAAAATTGGATTGGAGGTTCAAGTCTCAAAGATGCTTTTTTTATTCCGCCTCACCCTGAAGAGTTGAGTGATTTACTATCTGATTTGGAAAAATTTTGGCATAATCAAAATCTTGAGATTCCTGATCTGATAAAGATTGCATTTACTCATTATCAATTTGAAACTATCCATCCATTTTTAGATGGCAACGGAAGAATAGGAAGGCTCCTGATTGTATTACAGCTTATTGATTATAAAATACTTAAAAAACCGACTTTGTATCTTTCTTATTTTTTCGAGAAAAATAGAACTTCTTATTACGATTCCTTGAATTTGGTCAGAAAAACAAACGATATTGAGCAGTGGCTTCGGTTTTTCCTTGTAGGAATGATTGAAACTGCGAAAAACGGTATTAATACTTTTGAAAAAATTATTGCTTTGCGCCAGAAATATGAGGGAAAAATTATTAATTTCGGCAGGCGGGCAAAAATTGGTCAGCAATTGCTTTTGGAACTTTTTTCCAATCCAATATCCGATATTCACAGAATAGAGAAAAAATTAAATGTCACATACAATACAGCTAATAGTTTGGTGAATGTATTTTTAAAAAATGGTATTTTAAAAGAAATGACAGGTCATTCCCGCAACCGACTTTTTGTTTTGCAAGAATATTTAGATTTATTTAGGAATTAGTTCATACGAATTCAATTTTTCCAAACACAAACGAAGAAAACCGCAAGCAGAACCGTCGCGTGGAAATATCAGTAAGGGAATAATCCGCGATGGGCTTGGATTAT
>DIEP01000068.1:22228-27173 GCA_002418685.1 Ignavibacteria bacterium UBA5771 | reverse complement strand
TATTTATTATCTTCATACCTCTGCGAAAGATGATTGGCGGCTTCTTTATATTTCTGGTATTCAATTAACTGCTTAACAAGTGGTGCCCTTGGATCATTTTCATTATCGTCATTTTCGCTATTTGGTTTATTGATTTGTAATAGCATTTCTGCTTTTATTTGCAATAAGGTTGCTGCAAGAACAATAAAATCACTTGCAACTTCCAGATCTAATATTTTTAGCAAGTGCATATAATTCAAAAATTCTTCCGTGATTTTCGCAATTGGAATATCGTAAATATCCAATTCATCTCTTTTTATAAAATAGAGAAGCAAATCGAATGGTCCTTCAAAATCTTTAAGTTTAACTTTAAACATTACCATTCCTATATATTCGGGGGATTCTGCTTAATAATGATGTTGTAATTTGATATGGGATAGTATCGATTCTTTTTGCTAAATCATAAACTGTAATTTCTTCCAAACCTTGCGAACCTATCAGCACAACTTCATCGCCAACATTAATATGCGCATTACCAATATCAGCAAGGATTTGATCCATACAAATTGATCCAACCAACGGGAACCGCATCCCATTGATTAAACATTCGGAATTATTGGCAAATTCACACGAATATCCATCTCCATAACCAATTGGAATAACAGCTATTTGTGTGTCTTTATTTGATATAAAATGGAATGAATATCCCGCTGTATCTCCTTTATGTAATTTTTGAATTTTTTTGACTTTTGATTTTAAACTCAATATAGGTTTTAAATTCATTTCTTCAGCAAATTTTTTCTCAGGCATCAATCCATAAAGTGCAATACCAGGTCTTACAGCATTAAATATCGACTCAGGAAAATTAATTATAGCTGCTGAATTTGCAATATGTATATATTTGAATTGATTGTGATAATTACTTGATAAAGTCAAGACTTTGTTAAAATTATCAAATTGATTTAAAATAAATGATTTATCAGAAAATTCAGATGTAGCAAAGTGCGAACAAATTCCTTCAAAATTGATATGATCGTATTTTGAGAAAATATCACCATTTATGCTCATTTCTTCAGGTGTAATTCCATCGCGGTTCATACCTGTATTAATGAATATATGAATTTTTGCAACTTTATTGAGCTTCTTAGCGATTTCATTTATTTTGGGGAGCAATTCTAACCTTCCGAGAGTAAATGTTATATCATTTTTTAATAATTCCTCGATTTCCTCGATTTCAGGAGGAACAATAATAAGGATATCGCGAGTTTCTCCACTCTCACGAAGCAGTAAAGCTTCTTCTGCAAAAGCAACACCAAGCATTGCGATTCTTGGCGAAGAAAGATTATGAGCAATTTCAGTTAATCCATGCCCATAAGCATTTGCCTTAATAATCGGAATGATTTTTGCTGTATTTGAGAATTTCTCAATTTGCAGTAAATTATGATTAAGATTGTTTACATTAATATCGATAATTGTGCTTCTCATCACTTAAAATTTGATTTCCCCCCTAATTATTTAAAAAGAATGATTTAATTTGGAAAAAATTATTTTCAAAAATTAAAAAATATATTTTTATTATGAAATTTTACGAAATTAAAAAATATTTACCAATAATTCTCTTGATAATTATTCACTTTACTTTTATATCGTGTTCATCACCAAAGCAATGCATGAAAATTGACCCGAAGAATAATCTGCCATCTATTGCGAATACTAATTATAATGAATTATCTCCATTTTTTCTGAATAATAATTTTTGCTTCGTTAGGCAAGGCAAAGGGAAAAAACAAATAGATCATATTTTTGAATATAATTTAGAAAAGAAACAAATTGTTGAACCTAAAATTTTCGAATTGAATGGTTATAATAACCCAAGCAATTTCTCATTTTATCAAGCTGGGGATACTATTCAAGTATTTTTTGCAGCAACTGTGTTTCAAAATAAAATTCCAAATCGCGATATTTTTCAAGGAAAAATTATAAATAATGATTTAACTGACATTGCTCCAATTGCACAAATTAATACCGACAATTTTGAAGCATATCCCATGATTTCGAAGGATGGTCGCTTGCTTGTTTTTGTGTCTGACCGTACGGGAGGAATTGGAGGTACTGATTTATATCTTTCAATTAAAAAAGAAAATGGGGAATGGAGCGAACCAATTAATTTTGGAGATAAAATCAATACACCCGTAAATGAAATATCGCCTTTTCTCGACGATTTGGATAATTTATATTTCTCATCTAATGGCTTTGATAATAAAGAAGACTTCAATATAATTAAATCTGAATATTCAAACGATTATCAATGGGAGCTTGCAAGGACGCTTCCCACACCTATTAATACGGATTCAGATGAAATCACTTCATTTATCCATAATAATCAGATTTATTATGCTTCAAACAGGGCAGGAGGTTGTGGAGGATTCGATTTGTATGCTAACGAATTATGTGGGAAAGTTTTTCTTACGGGACAAGTCTTTGATAGTCAGAATAAATTGCCATTACAAGGTGTCCTCAACCTTTATGATAATTCAGGGAATTTAATTTCTGAAAATCAGATTGGTGATAATGGCAAATTTTCTATGAATTTGAATCCTAATTCTTCTTATACTTTGGAATATTATAATACTTGCGTTCCACTTTATACACCACGAAAATCAATTAACACCCCTTGCAATGAGGAAGAGATTACTCAAATCACTCTTCCAATTGAATTAAGATTAGAAGGCAAGGAATACGAATTTCAAGGGGTTGTTCCATTTTTCGTTTCGGGTTATTATAAACCAAATACACCTAATGAATTGCAAAATCTTCGATTGCTCTTTGCAAATAATATCCTTGGAATTGCCGATTCAAATAAATATATTGAATATCCTGACGCAAAATACGATGCATATAGCGAAACAGTCCAAGAGGGTTTGAATTCATTAGTTGCCACAATTTTGGAAATATTACGTAATTCCAAATCAAAGTGCAATATAGATGTATATGAACATATAAAAATATCCATTCAAGGATTTGCTGATGAACGTGGATTTTCTGATTTTGCTAAATACTCAGGTGAAGATATAACCGATCCAATTCTTGGCAAAGTAATTCCTCGGGGAATGAAAATGGATAACGATTTGCTCGGACTATTGCGCGGATACTTTACTTATAAGTTTCTAGAGACCCAATTAAGCAAAGATAACTTATATCAAGAGAATTCTTACAAAATTATTTGGGATATTTCATCTGGTGGAGTTACTGCTGACGAAGATGAATTGATTTTGAAAAGGAAAGTGAAAATAATAATTTCGACACAATAATGAAACCAAAATTAAAAAATTTCGTAATTTAGAATAAGAACAATAAATATAAGTATAAAACATACAATAATGAAAAAAGATTTGAAATTTATCTTATTTTTTGGCTTCATCTTGGTAAGTTATTCTGCTTTCTCACAAGGAAATAGCTCCGATATGAGTGGTGAAACTGTTTCACAAACAAATGATCGAGTTGATGAATTGAAAAGCAGACCACTAAATGGATTTTTTGGAATGACTTTCTCTAATTCCGTCCCCCAAGGCATATATATGAATAATATAGGCAATGCGGGACCTGGTTTAGGGCTTTATGGTGGATGGCGATTTGATCCTTTTCCTGTGACTCTTGGTGTTGAAGCAGATTTGCATTTTTTCCATTCAAGTGAGCGAACATATAAATATTTGCTCTCAAATGGATGGACTTATGCACGCGATACTCTCCATACTTCATCTTATAACGTTCCCATAACTGTCTTTGCACGTTTTGAACCCAATATCTTACATTACGTTTTTCCATATATTGAGGGCGTTGGAGGAATAAATATGATGAGCACAAGTGCAACATATAATTCATATTGGGGTGTTGAGGATAATAAAGATGAGTTCAATGTGAATTTCATTTATGGAGTTGGCGCGGGTATTATGTTTAAATTAGCCGATTTCGTTCAACTTCCTAATAAAAATACAAGATTTCTGCTCGATCTTAGTTTCCGTTATATGTTCGGGACTATTAGCGATTACTATACTGTAAAAGAAAATCAAGATGCTTCAGTTAGTTTCACGAAATTTCAATCTGAAACAGAACAAATTATGTTTAATGCGGGATTTGTTGTTCATTTTTAAAAATAAATTATTTGTAATATGAAAAAATATTATTTGTTGATTTTGGTTGTTTTAATGAGTGCAACATCTTGCACGATAGTTCGAAATACAGGCACTTATAGCGGTGGCTCCAATAATAATAATAACGATTTAACTCCTGGCAAAGTCCAAAAGGAGATTAGAAAAGGAATGAGCGGCGCAGAAGTTATGCAATCCCTTGGTTCTCCAAATATGGTGACAAAAGACGAGAATGGTCTTGAAACATGGGTATACGATAAAATTGCAACAGATGCGAGCTATTCCAAACAAACCGATGCCCTTTTCCTTTGGGTTTTTGCAAAGAAAAATACTGAGTCTGATTATCAGCTCTCGCAAAGTACTTTTACTGTGATTATAAAAATGAAAGATGACAAGGTGGATAGTTTCACCTATCATTCAAGCAAATTTTGATTCACAATTTTCAAAACACTAAAAACTTTTTCAAATATGAAAAATAAAATAATTCTATTAGTGCCTTTGCTTGCTGTGATTATCACTTCTTGCACTGTTGTTTCTAACGAGAATAAGACAACTACTCATCAAGCAACGCAATTAGAGACTCGTGAATTCCAAACAAGGATGTATGATACTAATGATGCAAAATTAATAATGAAAGCACTGGTCAATGTTTTGCAGGATGATGGCTATATTATCACAAATGCTGTTCCTGAATTAGGTGTGATTGTTGCACGCAAAGAAATCGACTTAGGCAAAGGCAAAAATGTTTCGAATGATTATTATCAAAATGATTTCTGGACGGATTTCTTTTTGGGGCTCGCGGGTGCCTATGGAAAAAA
>DIEP01000068.1:0-22220 GCA_002418685.1 Ignavibacteria bacterium UBA5771 | reverse complement strand
GGTAGAAGTTTCAATTAATGTAACAGAATATGGCAAACAAACCAAAGTTCGAGCCAATTTCCAAGCAAAAATCCTCGATAATAAAGGCAATACAGTGAATGTTGCCGAAGTGAGGGATATGAAATTTTATCAAGATTTCTATGCAAAGGTGGATAAATCGATTTTTCTTCAAAAAAATGGATTATAATTGGGTCTTTCTGTCGCTCTAATTTCAAAAAATGAAGAAAAGAACCTTGAACGGACTCTGCAAAGCATTTTCAATATTGCTGACGAAATTATATTAGTCGATTCTTTTTCAACTGATGCGACACTCGAAATTGCAAAGCAATATCATTGCAAAATTTACCAAGAAGAATGGAAAGGATATGCACTCCAAAAGAATTCCGCACTTGATAAATGCTCTATGGAATGGATTTTATTTTTAGATTGTGATGAAGTTGCCACCCCAAATTTAAAAAATTCAATCATAAATGCTATTCAAAATTCAACAATATCAGGATATTTGATAAACCGCAAAAGCGTATATCTCGGTAAGGTAATGAAACACTCGTGGCAACCCGATTGGAACTTACGGCTTGTCGCAAAGTCAGAAAATCCACTTTGGCAAGGTGATGAAGTTCATGAAGAGTTGGTAATCAAAGGGGAATATCGTAAGATAGGGGGAGACCTGTTGCATTATTCTTTTCCCGATTTGACTACTCATTTGAATAAGACAATCAATTATGCCAAGCTTTCTGCCAATAAATATTACAAGCAAGCCCGCAAATTCAAAATCAGCAATTTAATTTTTAATCCCTTATTTGCATTTTTTAAAATGTATTTTTTAAGACTCGGATTCTTGGATGGTATCCGAGGATTTCTCGCTGCGTTCAGCTCCTTTTTAGGAACATTTCTAAAATACGCCTATTTATATGAAAAATCAAAAGGCTCTGAGCTTTGATTTGATTTTTTCTATTACAATAATCTTTTTTCCTTTAAAAAAGCAGCAAAGCATCTCCAAAGACATAGAATCGATAATTATTTTTAATTGCACGGCGGTAAGCTTTGAATATCTGGTCAGTTCCGCTAAAAGCACAAGCAACAAGCAATGAAGGTGTCTTTGGCAAATGGAAATTAGTCAATATATTTGTGACTATCCTGAATTCATAGGAAGGATAAATAAATTTATCTGTCCATCCTCTATTTGGTTTGACAGCCGTAGTAGTCATATTAGAGCTTTCTAATGCACGGGCGACGCTTGAACCGATTGCGATGACTTTCTTTTTTGCTTTTAACGATTTATTAATAATTTCGGAATTCTCCAGAGTGATTTCAAATGGCTCGGCATACATTCTATGCTTGGTCAAATCCTCTACTTCAATTGTATCGAAGATTGCTTGACCGATGGACATATTAACTTTGGCAACTCGAACGCCTTTTTCTTCTAATTGCTGAAGAAATGAGTTGGAAATATGCAGTCCCGCAGAAGGTGGTCCAATTGAAGAGAGATATTTTGGGTTAGCATATTCGGTTTGATAGTATTCATTATCTTTTTGTTCGCTTGGACGTTTGATATATGGAGGTAAAGCCATTTTGCCAATACGTTCGACAACGGCAAGCAAGTCATTATTGTAGCTATAACGCACAGTTCTGCCGCGATTTGTGGTATTATCAATTACTTCACAGTAAAATTTATAATTATCAAAGTATATTTTGTTGCCAATTCTAACTTTGCGTGCGGGATCAACCAAAACGTCCCACAGATTATCAGTTTTATTAAGTTCTCTGAGCATAAGAACTTCAATTTCAGCATCAGTCTTTTCTTTATTTCCCATAATTTTTGCGGGAAATACTTTAGTTTCATTAACTACTACGCAATCGCCGGGCTGCAAATAATCAAATAAATAGCCGATTGTTTTATCCTCCATCTCGCCTGTGCGACGGTTGAGAGTCATCATACGAGCAGCTTCTTTCGGTTCAATAGGATATTCGGCAATTAATTGTTTGGGAATAGGATATACAAAATCTGCAAGTTTCATGGTCTTTCTTTATTTATCATTAATTTAACGAAATTGATTTAAAATTATTTAAAAATATATAATTATTTGTTATTTTGGAAGAAAATCTTGTATATATTCAGGTTCAAAAGTTGATGGGTCAATAAAACTATGTTGATTAAACAGTCTCCACCCTGCTTTAGAAATCTTTATAGCATCCATAAAATTCAATTCAGAATATTTGACGAAGTTAGTATTTTCAATTGATAAGAGAGCATTTCCGATAAATAATTCATTATTATTATTTTGATTATTAATCAATGCAAGGTTTGAAATAACATCTTTCATTTGGAGCATTTCAGGTTCGCTAATCTTTTGGGAATTACTATCGAAAATTTGATGATATACAATACCCGAATTGGCAGTGATAAGCGCATGAATTTTATTGAAATTTAGTAAATGAGCGAATTCTTCGGCAGCAACAGAATAAGCAAATAAAGTCGGGACAGATATTAATTTAGGCGATTCGTCAATGCAAAGTGCTTTTGCAAAACTTGCACCAATTCTCAATCCTGTAAAAGAGCCGGGACCCGATGATATTGCGACAGCATCAATTGAAGAAAGAGAAATATCCATATCATTTAATGCTCGGCGAGTAATTTCCGCAAGCAATTTGTCGTGTAATCTTTTGATATTTATTAAATAATGTATAAAAATCTTATTTTCGTTTGAAATGACAATGCTGCAAATATCTGTGCTCGTGTCAATTGCAAGCAATAGGGGAGTTTCGTTTTGGTTCATTTAAAAATGTAAGTTTAGATTTTGCAAAATAAGAAAGTGCAAAAATAAGAAATATATAATGCCAAAGTCAAGTGAAATTTTCAGTGAGGTTTTTCTTTAATTTCCATAGAAATTCAAGCATCTCTTGATTATCTTGGAACTTACTGACTAAATTTAGCTTATTTTTGTTTTGAACGAACTGTATGTCATCAAACATCGAGACATAATCAATCAAAGTTGGGAAAATTTCCTGATAATATTCACTGTTATTTTCGGGTAGTTCGATAGTTAATGTGTTTGATTTAATTTGCAACTTTAAGAAACCTGTTTCCAATGCTAATACACGCATTCGGATAATAAAAAATAGATTTTTTGCTTCAATAGGTAATTTCCCAAATCTATCAATTGCTTCATTTTCAAGGTCATTTATCTCTTGTGGAGTCTTTGCTTGATATAGTCGTTTATAGAAAGCGTAACGTTCTGTTTCGCTCGGCACATAATCATTTGGGAAGAAGGCATTCTGGTCATAATCGATTTCTATATTGTCATTTTTCAGTAATTTTTTCTGCGAATGATTTTGTTCGGCAAAAAGTTCTGAAAACTCTTCTTCTTTTAATTCCTGCACTGCTTCATCAAGGACACGAGAATATAATTCATAACCTAAATCTGAGATATAACCGCTTTGCTCGGCTCCGAACAAATTGCCAACACCTCGCAACTCCATATCTCTCATAGCAAGTTTAAGCCCGCTACCAAGATCAGTGAACTCTTCCAATGCTTGCAAACGTTTCAGACTACGTTCAGGTAATTTGTGATCGTTAGGGACAATCAAATAGCAATATGCCTGTTTATTGCTGCGACCAACACGTCCACGCAATTGGTATAGTTCTGCAAGTCCGAAGTTTTGAGCACGATTGATAAATATTGTGTTTGCATTTGGAATGTCAAGTCCTGATTCAATAATCTTTGTGGTGACAAGCACATCGTACTTCCTTTCGAGGAATTCTTCCATTATTTTTTCTAAATGGGCAGTGTTCATCTGTCCGTGAGCAATTCCGAACCTTGCATTGGGAATTATCGTGCGAAGCTCCTGAGTAATCAATTCCAAATCATAAACCTTATCCGAGACAAAGAATATTTGACCATGTCTCGATAATTCTTTTGTGAAAGCATCTCTAATAGCGGATTTATCCCAATTAATAATTTCAGTATATACAGGTAAACGATTTGGAGGTGGGGTTTCTATTACGCTAATATCTCGGACACCAAGTAATGAGAAATTTAATGTTCGAGGAATAGGAGTGGCAGTCATAGTCAAAGTGTCGATATTCTCACGCATCTTACGTAATTTTTCCTTCGCAGCGACTCCAAAACGATGTTCTTCATCAATAATCAATAGACCTAAATCTTTAAATTGCACATCATTGCTTAATAATCGATGAGTACCTATAATTATATCAATTTTGCCATCTTTTAATTGTTTGAGAACTTCTTCTTGTTCTTTTTTGCTTTTGAATCGGGACAGCACTTCAACAACAATAGGATATTTATTCATTCTGTCTTGGAAAGTCATATAATGTTGCTGAGCAAGAATCGTAGTAGGAACTAAGACGGCTGCTTGCTTTCCATTGATTGCTGCTTTAAATGCTGCTCGAATTGCAATTTCAGTTTTCCCAAAACCAACATCCCCACACACTAATCTATCCATCGGGGATTTACTACTCATATCTTGCTTGACTTCTTCCGAGGTTTTTGATTGGTCAATTGTATCTTCAAACATAAAGGAAGCTTCAAATTCTTTTTGCCAAAGGTTATCAGCAGGGAATTGATGACCAACTGAGGATTTGCGTTTTGCATAAAGAGAAATCAAATCCCGAGAAAGGTCTTTGATTTTCTTTTTCAATCGTTGCTTGCGTCTATCCCAATCGGGGGAGCCAAGTTTGCTTAATTTTGGAACAATACCTTCTGAGGAATAGTATCTATCAATTTTATTTATATAATTCAGATTCAAATATAGAATATCATCATCTTGGAATTTCAAACGGATGCAATCTTGCATACTATTACCGATTTTAATTGTTTGAATTCCGTCAAATTCTGCAATTCCTTTATCAGAATGAACAATATAATCGCCAATATTCAATGTTTCTAATTCTTTTAGTGATAGACTTGGCTTATCATTATTTCGATTGCCTGCAAAACGTTTTAAGCGTTCAAATATCTGATGTTCGGTAAAAATCGCGTATTTATAATTTTTTGTAATAAAACCATTTGAAATTGGATTATCAATCCACTGGATTTTTGAAATGAATTGCTTCTGAATATTATCTATTTTTATGCTTGAAAATGTTGAATTATCTTCTTGCTGGTTTGAAAGTTGGTCAAAATAGTTCTGAACAAGATTTTGCAATCTTATCAAGTAATCTTGATTGTCTGCTGTGATAATGATATTTGTGCCTAATTCTTCTAATTCAAGCAATTTTTTAGTAAATTCTTTGATGGATCCTTCAAAAGATGGCTGATTTTCTACCAATATTTCGAAATCTGCTTTTTCGAGAGGATTTATAAAAATAGTAGGGAATTCTTTAATTTTCTCTTCAATTTCAGGTTCAATTTCAAGCATTTCAGGTTCATCAATGACAAGAATTAAATCACTCTTCTGCAAGTATTCAAATATACTCACAGGCGTATTTATCGTTGAAATATTAAAAATGTTATTGAAAAACGTTATTTCAGAATGTTCCTTAATACTTCTCTGCGAAATAATTTCAAATTCGCGAATAGATTCAATTTCGTCCCCAAAAAATTCCAGACGCAAAGGATTATTTTTGCCGAACGGAAAAATATCGATTATTCCGCCGCGAAGTGCAATATCTCCTTCACTTGCAACAAAATCAGTTCGTGAAAATCCATTCAGAAGCAATTCTTGAACAAATTGATCGAAATTCAATTTCTGTCCCTTAGCAATCGAAATCCGAGAATCCTCTACTCGCAATTTATTTGGAAGCGGTGTAGTAAGCTCTTCAGGTGTGGCAATCATAATTGCTTTATCAGATGAAGAGAACGTTTCCAATCCTTGCACAATCCAACCCAAAGCTTCAGGATTTTTCAAGTATTCCTTTTTTCCCTTTGGAGATTGAGAAATAGGAATAATATCTATATCATTTGAGAAAAAATTTAAATCATCAACCCAATTTTGTTGTTCAAAATAATTTTTTGTAATAATTAATAATTTTGAATTTATATCTTTTGCGAATGCTGTAAGAAACAAGGATTTAATAGAATTATTATTAGAAAGAACAGAAATGTTTTTTGTTTTCTTAAATAATTTTATTAAATTATTGTATTTATTATTATTATCAAAATAATTAAAGAATTTATTTATTGTTTCTTTACTCTTTGGATTCATTGTAGAAGTTATGACTGAACATTATTATTAAGACGAATTTTTGAAAATAGAAGTATGATACCACCAATAACGAAGAATAAAAGTAGAGAAAGAATTGCAATTCTATAAGAGTGAGTAAATTGATAAACTAATCCAAATGTTAATGGTCCCATCCAACTTGTCCCTTTTTCGCTAATTTCATAAATACTGAAATATTCAGCTTCTTTCCCAAGGGGAATTAACTTTGAATAAAGTGATCGGGAAATTGCCTGAGTCCCACCCATCAACATTGCAATAACCATAGCAAGGATGAAGAAATCAACTTTACCTGAGAGAAACCCATAAGCATAAATAATTACACCACACCAGATGAAAATACCAATAAGCAAAGCACTTTTTTCACCTAATTTGCGAGTAACCCAATAAAACAGCATAGATCCAAATGCTGCAACAAATTGAACAGCAAGTATTACAATGGTTAAAAATGTTAATTCCAGCCCAAGTTCTTCTTGCCCAAATAATGAGGATAAAGTAATAACAGATTGCACACCGTCATTATAAAATAGATATGCTAATAAAAATAGCAAAGCAATAGGGTAATTCCTTGCATCTTTAAAGGTTGCAATAATGCTTTTAATACTCCCATGTAAAGATTTAGAAATTGCGCTTTGACTTGCCTGAGAGTTAAGATTTCGATTGCCTGATTTTAAAAATATTAGAGAAGGAATTGAAAATAAACCCCACCAGACTCCCGCGGATGCCAAATTGATTCGCACAGCAAGCGAATTTGAAATCCCAAATTGATCGTGTAAAAGGAATAAAATTAAGTTTAAAACGAGTAACAATCCGCCGCCGATATATCCCGTTGCCCAACCTTTGGAAGAAACTTTTTCACGGTTCGAAAAATCTGAAATATCATTTAAAAAAGAGTTGTAAATAACAATCGAACAACCAAAAAATAAATTAGAAAAAATAAGTAGCAATGCACCAAATATATAAAGTCCATCATTAAGAAAAAAGAATAAAGTTGTGAGCAGCGCTCCCGAAATAGTGAAAATGCCAAGCATCAATTTTTTTCTTTTTGAATAATCAGCAATTCCACCAACAATAGGCAAAATCAAAGCTTGCAAAATGACTGAGATTGTAATTGAATAGGGGAAGACAGAACCTGCAGGAATTGATAATCCAAGGAAATTGACAAGTCCATTAACTTGAGAGTTCTGGGCAATTGTTGTTAAATAAGGACCAATAAATAATGTAATAACAGTAGTGGAATATGCTGAATTAGCCCAATCATATAAATACCAGCTTGATAATTCTCTTTTCGATGGTGGCATTAATCGTCGAGAAGTATTGTCGAATTTTCCTCGAAATCACGTTGAATACGTGGGTAATTCAAAGAAAAGAAATTATCAGGAAGATGCAATAATTCCCATGCATTAGGATTAGGTTCTTGGACATATTCTCTTCCATCATTGCCATAACCAAGTATGAGTGCGGCAATATCTGAAATGTGAATAATTGCAACATTCAAATTTATTTTTTCTCCGACAAAACCCGTAGGATAATATTTAATTGCCTCAATTATTGGGAGTGGCAATTTCCATTTTTGAGCGAGCATTTCGCCAATTGAAGAATTAGAGATCCCTAAAATTTCACGTTCTGCATCTTGAATATTAATCTTTTGAGTTCGGTGCAATTCAAGGGCATTCTCATAATCATCGGGAGCTGCTATGTAAAATAATAGCTTGCCGATATTATGAACGATTCCACTAAGGAATAAAATATCTGTGTTCTGAATTCCAATATTCATCCCGATAGACCTTGCAATTACTCCCGTGCCGATAGAATGCTTCCAAAAGTCAATCGGATTTATTAATTTAATATCTGAGTCCCTTGTTCGAAATAATTGAATTACTTTAAGTGTCAGCAATATGTTTCTAACTTCTTCAAACCCGATAAATAGAATTGCCTGCGAGACATTTGAAATTCGGCTCCGAAAACCATAAATAGATGAATTAGCAATTTTAAGTAATTTAGTGACAGATGCTTGATCTCGCTCAATGACTTCAGCAACATCATGAATATTAGCATTAGGATTAGCTATAGTTCCCGAAAGAGCGGAAAAAAATGATGCGAGAGTTGGAAATTCTCTAACTTTATTTAATATGGAATCAATTTGTTGCATTTTTTAATGTATCGTTTAATTTATTTTGAGCACAAATTTTAGCAGTAATATTAATTAAATCTATTTCGATTCCCAGAGTAGGTGACCATAACAATTTGGAAGTTATTAATTCTTTGCAACTATCTATTAATTCTTTTGGAATATCTTGATTGTCTTCGCTTTCTTGCACGTCAATAAATACAAAATTAATATTCCACTTTTTTAAAATATTAACGTGAAATTTGCTTAATATAGTTCCTGAAGGTAGTAACACTTGAGAAAATTGATTAAGGACTGGTTCAGCAAGGACCATTCCATCTTCAACTTTATCTATTTGTATTATGTGTTGCATTTTATTTTTTCAAAATTTGTTAATTTTTCCATCATTGCAAAATTAGTAAATTCATATTTTATAGGTGTAATAGAAATATAACCTTCCTTTATTGCAATATCATCGCTCAATATAGTATCTTGGTCGGAATAGTTATAAACACCCGAAAACCAATAATAATCTCGCCCAAAAGGATCTTTCCTCTTTTCATAAAAATCCTTCCAATATCCATTGCCAACTTTTGTTATTTTCACCCCATTAATTTTCTCTCGGGAAATATCAGGAATATTAACATTCAAAAGGACAGGTGAATCATTTTGTTTGACAAAATCGCTATTTAAAGCTTCTTGCGTTATTGCAAGCGCAATTTCTCCTGCATTATTCATGTCAATTTCCCAACTATGATTGCAATATGAAAACGCAATCGATGGAATTCCAAAGAGCATACCTTCCGTTACTGCAGAAACCGTGCCAGAATACAATATGTTTATTGAAGTATTTTGCCCATGATTAATTCCCGAAATTACCATTGCCGGACGCTCTTGCAATATTGAAGTTAATGCCATTTTTACACAATCAGCAGGAGTGCCACTAACCGCGAATCCAAACATTTCACCATTTCGATGAAAAGGAGTGACGCGTAATGGTTTACTCAATGTTAGCGAATGACCACCTGCACTTTGCTCATGTTCAGGAGCAACAACAATCACACGGGCAATCTTTTCCAAATGCATAACAAGCGATAGTATCCCCGGCGAATTTATCCCGTCGTCATTAGATACCAATATTAAAGGTTTATCTGATTCTTGATTATTCATTTTTATCTTGTTAAGTCATTATAAACAACAAATATCATTAATAGCATCAATAACACAACGCCACTTTGCTGTATCGCAATTTTAATCTTTGGTGATACTTCCTTACGCGTTATTGCCTCAATGATAATAAATACTAAATGCCCACCATCGAGCGCTGGTAAAGGTAAAATGTTAATAATTGCTAATGAGACCGAAAGCAGTGCAATGAAATTCATAAAACTTAATATGCCCATAGATGCTTGATCAGATGCTTGCTGAGCAATCATTATTGGTCCACCGACTGATTCTTTGAATGTAAGTGTTCCATTAAAAATTTGAGCAAAGGAACCAAAGAATAAATTGATTGCATCGACAGATTGCGTGAATCCTAAACCAATTGATTGGAAAACATTGTATTTAACATGCTCAATTGGTCCTTGGTATACTGAACCTAACATTACACCAATAATCCCATCAGAATTCGGAGTGACTGTAAGATTAACGAGTTCGTTATTTCTTTTTACTGTAAGAGTAAGTGGCTTTTCTTTATTTGATTTAATTGTAGTGGTAAATTGAATAACGCCACTCACAGATTCATTATTGATAGCAACAACAGTATCGCCCTTTTTCAAACCCGCAATACCCGCAGGTTTCACAGTTTCAACTGCTTGAAAATAAACCTTTTGACCCGGCGGTTCAATTCCTAATGATTTCTTATCGGCAAGAGTACGCAATATTTCCTTACCACTTGCATTGAGAAGAACTGTATTTCCCGCTCTTTGAACTTTGATTACCTTCTCTTTACCTAAATCTTCAAATGTTAAACTTTCAAGAATAGCATTCCAAGATTGAATTTGCCGACCATTTATTTCAAGAATTTTATCATTCTTCTCAAATCCGATTTTCTCAGCGATAGAATTTGGAGCAACCCAACCTATTTGAGTTGTCTTAACAAAAGATGCTCCACTAATTAAAGTAACAACAGCAAAAATAACAACAGCAAGTATAAAATTCATTGTTACACCTGCGATAAGAACAATGAATTTCTGCCAACCTTTTTTGGAGCGGAATTCCCAAGGTTGAGGTGGAGTATTTAAAAAGTCCTTATCCATACTTTCGTCAATCATTCCCGCTATTTTCACATATCCACCAATCGGAAGCAATGCTACTCTATAATCTGTGCTATCTCCATAATCATAATTCTCGGGTAATTTACCAAATGTAAAGCCTGTATTTTTATGGTAACCAAATAATCTTGTTCCCATTCCAACTGAAAAAATATCTGCACGAATCCCAAAAGCTTTAGCAGCAAGAAAATGCCCCATTTCATGCACTACAACTAACACTGAAATAACAATAACAAAATAGAATATTGTGAGAAGGATATTCATATCAATAATAAATTAAATTTCTAAATAATTTATTGACGAAGACCCTTAATTTTCATTCTAAATTTGTATATATTTTTCTTATAATTTTCAAATGTTCAAATTCTATTTCCAACATTTATAACAAATTCATCGAATTTCCGTCATTATTTGAAAAATATCTTATGGAGACAAGCACATTTACATTCGGAGGAAATATCTGGCTCTTTCTATTTTTTTCTCTAATATTAATCGGAATTACTCTGATTGCATACAGGCGAACAGTTCCTCCCATAAGTTTTCGTAAAAAAGCGATATTAATTACTCTGCGTTCCCTTGGCTTGCTTATTCTTTTATTTATTTTATTTGAGCCATCTTTTTTGCGTTCATCAGCGAAAATAATGAGTCCCAAAATTGCTATTTTACTTGATGATTCTTACTCAATGAGCTTAACGGATGCGAGTGTTAATCGCAAAGAAGCGTATAATAAAGTAATATCAGATTTAAATTTAGAGAAAATTAAGGATGAAGCCGACTTTTATGCTTTTTCTAATAAAACGAAGAAATTCTCTAAATTTTCATTTGATAGTTTGAAGTTAAATGGGCAATTGACTGACCTTTCGCAATCATTTTCTTATATCTCGACACATTCAAAAGATATTAATTATCAAGCATTTGTAATTATAACAGATGGAGAAGTCAATTCGGGGGATAATCCTGTTTATACAAGCGATATTCTTTCAAAGCCGATATTCACTATTGGGATTGGCGATACAATTGCTCCAAAAGATATAGCGATGAAGCAGTTAATTACTAATGAAGTTGTATTTATTGATAATCCAGTTGAAATAAATTATTCATTCACTGCAAACGGATATAATAATCAAAATGTGAATTTGCAATTATTAGAAAATGATCAGGTGATTGATAATAACGTAATTCTTTTGAATAATGACCAGAAAATATACAATAGCGCATTTAAATATACACCGAAGAAGGAAGGCATTCAAAAAATTACAGTTCGAGCAATCCCTCTCGATAATGAATATACAACTCAAAATAATTCAAGCTCAAATTTTATTCGCGTAATAAAAAATAAACGGGCAATTTCAATTTTTTCATCTTCTCCACAACCCGATGTCTCGTTTATCAATCAATATATTTCTCAAGATAAAGAGATTGACGTTAATTTATTTATTCAGAAGTTTCAAAATGAATTTTATGAGAATCCTACTCCTCGCCAAATCAGTGAAACGCAGTTGTTTATATTTGTAGATTTCCCAAATAAATATACACCTGATAATGTTTTGACATTAATAGCTCAGGAACTTGCAAAAGGTAAGCCATCTCTATTTATTTTAGGGAAAGATTTGGATTTGCAAAAATTTAAGAAGATTCAAGAGTATCTGCCTTTTGAGATTGTGAGTTCATCTCCGCGGGAATTCTTATCTTTCCTGGATGTGCAAAATAATTTTGCTGATGACCCGATTTTAAAAATAGGTCCAAATGTTCAAAATATCGAACGCTGGAACTCACTACCTCCAATTTTCAAAACTGAGACCTTTGTTAATCCAAAATTGAATAGCAAAGTACTTGCTTTATCGAAAATAGAGAATGTGAGATTCAATGAACCAATGATTATTACTCGCGAAATGCAAGGTTCGAGAAGCGTGGCAGTGCTTGGATATGGTCTTTATAGATGGAAATTAATGGGATATGCTCGAGAAATTGCGAAAGGTAATACCGATGCGATCGATTTATATAGTCAATTTATATCAAATGTGATTAGGTGGCTTTCTATTTCTGATATTGAAAAGCAAGTTTCTATTAAAACAAATAAGAAGTTCTATTCGGGTGCCGAGGAAATAAATTTTATCGGGCAAATTTATGATAATTCTCTTAACCCAATTGATAATGCTCAAGTTTATGTTCATATAAGAGGAGGGCAGGCCAGTAAGGATATAACATTATCTAATAAAGGAAATGGCGTATATTCATACACAATTCCACCATTGCCCGCAGGTGATTATCGCTTTACAGCCGATGCGTATTTGAATAAAAATTTATTAGGTAAAGATGAGAATCGCTTCACAATAGAGGCAACTAACTTTGAGCTTTATGATTTGCAAATGAATAAAAATCTTTTGGTGAAACTTTCTGAGCAATCGGGCGGCAAATTTTATTTAGCTAATAACACGAAAAATTTATTTAATGATATTTATAAACTTCAGAATTATAAACCACAAACAAAAGTATTCAGAGCTGAATATACTCTGTGGGATAAAGTGTGGTTGCTAATTCCTGCATTATTACTTTTCTCTGTGGAATGGTTCATTCGCAAGCGTTCATCAATGCTTTAAAATACTTTTTTATGAAAATTGGAAATCAAAAACTTATTTATATTTTGACTTTTATTCTTTGTTTTACAAGTGCTTTTGCCGACGAAGCATCTGATGCAAAAAATTATGCTTCAATAAATGGATTTGTGCGAGACAAGGAAACAGGTGAAACTTTAATTGGAGCGTCTGTCTATTTCAAAGATATTCAAGTTGGAGCAAGAACAAACAAGAATGGCTATTATACAATTAATAATGTATTACCTGGTGAACACACATTAGTAGTCACATACATTGGCTATGAGTCTTTTGAAAAGAAAATCAAGGTAAAAGCAAATGATGTTCTCCGCATGAATATCGAGATATTGCCATCAAGTATAAAGGGCGAAGAAGTTATTGTCTCGGCAGATCGCGAATCAGAAAAGCGAGAGATAACATTGAGTAGGGTGGATGTTCCGATTCAACAAATTAAGGATATACGGATAGGAGGCGAGAGCGATTTATTCCGTGCATTGCAGTATTTACCGGGAATCCTAACCAGTTCTCAAATTTCAAGCGGATTATATGTGCGTGGTGGGTCTCCCGATCAAAATTTGATATTGCTTGATGGTTCGACTGTTTATAATCCCTCTCATTTATTTGGATTTTTCTCGACTTTTAATACTGATGCAATAAAAGATGTTGAGTTAATAAAAGGTGGATTTAATGCAGAATATGGTGGAAGGATATCATCAGTGCTATCTATTACTCAGAATGATGGCAATCAGAAGGAATTCCAAGGATTAGGTTCGATTGGTGCAATATCCTCTCGTGTTTCATTGCAGGGTCCTGTTCTCAAAGGTAGCTGGTCAATTAGTGCACGCCGAACATATCTTGAATTAGTCAAAGCATTTATAAAAGAAGACCCCCGTTCTCCATTGCCCGATTTTGGATTTTATGATATAAACGCAAAAGTTGTGCAAAATCTTTCTGATAATGATAAGCTTTCCTTCACGGGTTTTCTTACAAGCGATGATTTTAAATATTCGGGAGCAGGTTTCGATGCTAATATGAATATGAAAAATTATTTAGGAGGGATTAGTTGGACACATATCTATGGTAAATCATTATTTAGTAATTTGAATTTTAATTATACAAATTATTCTAATTCTCTCTTTGGTAATCAATCGGGTTATTCGGTTCTTTTTGATAATTCAATTGATGATTATACACTTAAAGCCAATTTTGAATGGTTGGTTAATGAAAATGCAACTATTAAATTTGGGTATCAGACATCAATTTTAAATTTTGGAATAATTCAAAACTTTTCGGGGAATATTGACACATCATATTTCGGAACATCTGCGAGTACTTCCACTATCAATATTAAAAATTGGAATCATTCTCTTTTTGCACAAGCAAATTATCAACCAACAGATTTAATATCAATGCAAGGTGGGATTCGTACTGATTATTGGAATTTGACTGATAAAGTTACTATTGATCCTCGATTCTCTATTCGTTATTTGTTGCAGGAAAATATGTCTCTAAAATTTGGTTGGGGTATCTACCATCAAAATATCAGAACAATTTCCGATCCCAATTTCACATTTTTTGATATTTGGATTCCTTCTGACTCTACTGTTCCAATTACCCAAGCTATTCATTATATTTTATCACTCGAAACAAATCCATTCAAAGGTATCGCATTAAATTTTGATGTATATTATAAAACTCTCACAGATATATCTCAGATGAATCAAACAGCCTTGCAAGGCACTACCGCTCGCGAGGTTTTATATGTTGGCAATGGCAGAGCTTATGGATTTGAAATGTTTGCACAAAAAAAATATGGCAAGCTAACAGGATGGCTCGGTTATGCTTTTGGAGTAATTAAGTATAAATTCGATAGTTTGAATTATGGACATGAATTTAATCCGAAATTCGATCGAACACACGATTTGAAATTAGTGCTTAATTATACCATTAATAATAAATTCAGTGTTGGCTCAAGTTTTCTTTTTCAATCGGGTCAACCATATACGGGTGCTACTTCCCGCGTGCAACTCAGGCTACCTGGTCAAAACTATGGAAGGAGCAAAGTAATAAATTCGGGTCTTTATGAATTGCGATTGCCTCCAAGTCATCAATTAAATCTCAATGGCAGTTATTATTTTAAAACTTTCGGGCTTGAATCAATTTTTACACTCGACATTTATAATGTTTATAGTCATCGAGATATTTTATCACGATACTATAATGTTTCCGAAGATAATGTCAAAGTGGAGGATATACGTTTACTTCCAATTATACCATCAATTTCTTATGAGATAAAATTTTAATTATATGAAACGAATATTGCAAATATCTGCATTTATTATATTTATTGTATTTTTAACATCTTGTGAAGATGCTGCTCCAACTAATTATGTCCCAACGTATTTTGTTGAAGCACTTTTAATTGTTGATGAACCTATAAAAGATATAAGAGTGCTTATAAGCCAATCATTAGCTGATTCATTCATCTACGACAATTCAATTCTCAGAAATGCAAAAGTCCAAATAACAGAAGCAGATAAAGTGTATGATCTAACAATTTTACCGACGGGACCAAATGGATATTATTATCCCGATACAAATTATAAAGTTAAACCAAATACTAATTATAAACTTAAAGTAGTCCTAGAAAATGGGACTGAAATCACAGGTGAGACCACAACTCCGAATACATTTGGATGGATCACTCGACCTGATTATTATGTTCAATATCCCCTTGATACGATTAATTTGCCATCACCTTTTTATATACAATGGGAATTGATAAGCAATGTTTCATACTATATTGTAAGTATAAGATCTCTTGATTCGCTGAATTATGGAAAATATTTAGAGCCACCAACTGATGAAAAAAATAGGCGGATTACTCGACCTTATGAAATGCGAGAAGCCTATTACCGTGACCTTTCATACTGGGTTATTGTTCCATCATCAAAAGTTCCCGTTGTTTGGACAGTGTTTAAGTGGTATGGGCTTCACGAAGTATCGGTATATGCTCCTGATTTCAATTTCTTACGGTGGATGGTTCAAACAATGACTGGAGAAATTAATCCGCTTCTTTCGTCAGTTAAAGGTGCGTTTGGATATTTCGGTTCTGCGAGTGTGATTCGTGATACAAGCGTGATACTAAAGAATCAGCCATAACAATTATTCAAACTTAACAATTATTCAAACTTTATATTAGTCGGAATCGTAAAAGAAAAAGTAGATCCTTTTCCAATTTTACTTTCAACTGATATGATGCCATTATGCTTTTCAATGAATTCCTTGCAAATTATTAATCCAAGTCCTGTTCCTTTCTCTTGATTTGTTCCTATTGTAGTTATTTGTTGATCTAATGTGAATAATTTATTTAAATTTTCCTCGGATATTCCAATTCCCGTATCGCTCACAGAAATTTTTACAAATCCATCTATAATTTCTGAATTTATCGTAATATTTCCACCAATTGGAGTAAATTTTATTGCATTAGAAACAAGGTTCCTTAAAACTGTGTTAATCATATTGATATCACCGAAAACTGATAAATTCTCATCGATATTCGAGATTATTTGAATCTCTTTTTTTTGAGCAACGGGCTTTAATAATGATAATACGTTATTAGCAATATATGTCAAGTAAAAATTTTGTGGATTGAATTCAATCTTGCCTCTTTGCGAGCGAGACCATGTTAATAAATTTTCAAGTAATTCATACACACCATTTGCACTTTTATTAATTTCAGTGATAAATTCAATTTTTTCAAATTCTGTGAATTTTTCATAATCATTTGCAAGCAAATCGATAGAATCTCTGAAACTTGAAATTGGATTTTTTAGATCATGAGCAATTATGCTGAAAAATTTATCTTTTGTAGCATTTAATTCGTGTAATTCCTTGTTCTGGATTAATAATTGATTCTGTTGTGCCTGGATTGTTTCAATATTTTTTCGCAAATTGTCAACCATTTTTTCAAAGAAATCTGCTAATTGTTGAATTTCGTCTCTTGTGTGAATTTTAAATTTAACACTATAATCGCCTCCTGCAACTTTTAAGGTTGCATTCTGCAGCTCTTCGACAGGTTGCGTAATACTTTTTGAGATTAAAATCGAAAAAACGATTCCAAAAATTACCGAAATTATCACTATTGGCGTCATTAGGTTTTGCATTGATTGTGCATATTGATTTTTCTCCCTTACGACTGAAGCAAGTTTTTTAGTTATTTGTTTTTCGTAATCAGTCAGTAATTCTTCATTGTGATTTAACTTAGTCAATATATTCTTATAATTTGTAAAATTATGCAAATATGTTTGAGCCAAATTAAAAATTTCGTTTTTCATATCAATAGGAAGATTGGAAGATTCAGTTTTTTTTATTAGTGAACCAATATTTTCATTAACTTTATCAATATACTCTTGACGCTGTCTCATTATGAAATCTTTTTCACTTCTCCTTGCTTGAATTGTATAGACATACAGATCGTATCGATTTGTTCGTTTTATTAAATCTTCTATTTTATGCACTGAATCCCTAAATTGACCCTCTACACCTTCATTTTCAGTTAATCCTAATATTTTAATATTATCGAAATACTCGGATAAAATTGATTGATATTCAACTAAGAGTCCATTAATGTCATTCTGTAAAATTTTAGAATTATTTAATTTAATCAGACTGTCTAATTCTCGAAAATGATTTTGAATATTAGAAATTGATGATGCGTAAATTGTTGGGAATTCAGGAATGCGCCGTTGAATTAAATGATATCTTTGTCCCCTGATTTCGAAAATCTTTGTTTGAATCTGATTAGTAATGTCCTTTTTTGTAAGGGCATTATATGAAGTATATGATATAAAAATAATTACTAGAATGACACCGATCAATACACTCGAAAGTATTAATAATTTCCAAAATAATGGAAGAATGACATTGTTAGATGATTTGGGAGTTTTCATTGAATAAATATTAATGAAAACAAAACTATATAATGATTGTTAAAAAGATATTAAGAAGTTATTAATTATTTTAAAAAAGTTGATATGTATTAAACTTGTGTATTTATAAATAATGAAGAAAAATTTCTTAATTTTGTAAATTTATCATTTAATTGAAATCACTAATGCGAGCTGTTATTCCAGTAGCAGGAATTGGATCGAGAATGCGACCACATACTTTCACAACTCCCAAAGTTTTGCTTAACGTTGCAGGTAAACCTATTCTCGCACATATTCTTGATGAACTTTCCCGAATAGGAATCAATGATATTACTATAATTACAGGAGTGATGGGGGAGCGAATTGTCGATTTTGTTAGAAAGAAATACCCATCATTGAATTTTGATATAGTAAGTCAGGATGAAGCACTTGGGTTGGGACATGCAATCTGGACAGCACGCGATACGTATCATAGTGAAGAATTAGTAATAATTCTTGGAGATACTATTTTTGATGTAGATTTAAAATCAGTTATCAATCTTTCTGAAAGTTCTCTCGGAGTAAAAGCAGTTGACGATCCCCGTAGATTTGGGGTTGTTTTTTTCAATGAAGATGGCACAATCAAAAAATTAATTGAGAAGCCCATAGAACCTGAGTCGAATCTTGCTATAGTTGGTATTTATTTTATTAAAGATTCTGATAAATTAGTATCAGCACTTAATGAAATAATTAACAAAAACGTCAAAACAAAGAATGAATTCCAATTGACTGATGCTTTGCAATTAATGATCGAAAGAGGGGAGAGATTCACAACTTTTCCTGTTGAAGGTTGGTATGATTGTGGTAAACCTGAAACTTTGCTCGAAACTAATCGGTTTTTACTTGAAAAAATTGCTAAAGATATAATAATTGATGGCTCTGTCATTATCCAGCCAAGTTTTATATCAGATAATGCAATTATTGAACATTCAATTATTGGTCCCTATGCTTCAATTGCAGATGATGCTATTGTAAGAGATAGCATAATCAAGAATTCAATAATTAGCTTCGGAGCTAATGTTTCTAATACTATGCTCGACGAATCTATTGTTGGAAATGAAGCTGTGGTCGGCGGGGTATTTCAGAAGTTAAACGTTGGAGATTCCAGTTCAATAAACTATTCGAGAAATTTTGAATAATATTAGAAATTAAAATATAGGTAATAAATAAATGAAGAATAAAAATTATTTTTTTACTTCTGAATCAGTTTCGGAAGGGCATCCCGATAAGATTTGCGACCAAATATCTGACGCAGTCCTTGATGCAATGCTTGCTGATGACCCATATAGTCGTGTTGCTTGCGAAACTTATGCCACAACAGGCATGGTTTTAATCGGTGGGGAAATTACTACTCAGACATATATTGATCTTCAATCACTTGTCAGGGATGTTATTCGTGAAATCGGATATACCGAAGCAGGTATGAGGTTCGATGCTGATGCAGTTGCAATACTTAACACGATCAATCATCAATCTCCTGATATTGCAATGGGGGTGGATAAAGGTGGCGCAGGAGACCAAGGAATGATGTTCGGTTATGCAACAACTGAAACTCCCGAATTGATGCCTGCCCCTATAATGTATGCTCATAAACTTATGAAAAAATTAACTTCTCTTCGCAAAGAAAGCCGTCTAATGCCTTATTTAAGACCTGATGCCAAATCACAAGTTACAATTGAGTATGACGAATTCGATAAAATACAAAGAGTTGATACTGTTGTCATTTCTGCACAGCATTCTCCAGATGTATCTCAGGAGCAAATCTTTGAAGATGTTGTTGAAAATGTTATTAAACAAGTTATACCAAAAGAATGGCTTGATAAAGATACCAAATTCTATGTCAATCCAACTGGTAGATTTGAAGTTGGCGGACCACACGGAGATACGGGGCTTACAGGTAGGAAGATAATTGTCGATACTTATGGTGGTCGTGCTCCTCATGGTGGTGGTTCATTTTCAGGTAAAGATCCTACAAAAGTTGATCGTTCAGGTGCCTATGCAGCTCGTCATTTAGCAAAAAATATTGTAGCAGCCGGTCTTGCCGATGAATGCCTCATTCAAATTTCATACGCAATCGGAATTAGTCAACCTGTTTCAATATATATTAAAACAAAAAATTCCAATGGCATTAATGATAGCGAACTTGCAAAATTTATTCTCGAAAATATTGATTTATCACCACGTGGAATAATAAATCGCTTCGATTTGCGCAAGCCAATTTATCGTCAAACAGCTGTTTATGGACACTTCGGTAGGGAAGAATTCCCTTGGGAAAAGACGGATTTAATTGATTTATTTAAAGAAAAATTTTTATAAAATAATAATGTGTATTTATGAATTCTGAAATCAAAACAAAAGAAAAATTATACGCGAAAGATGGAGAGTATTGCATAAAAGATATCTCTCTTGCTAATGAAGGGAGAAAATTAATTGAATGGGCAGAAGCTCACATGCCTGTCCTTATGAAATTGAGAGAAGAATATAGCAAAACCCGACCTTTTGAGGGGTATACCCTTGCAGGTAGTTTGCACGTCACAAAAGAAACTGCTGTCTTGATTGAAACTTTTCTTGCAGCGGGTGCAAAAATATCTTGGTCAGGATGCAATCCACTTTCTACAAATGATGCCGTTGCTGCTGCTCTTGTTGAAAAAGGTGCATCAATTTATGCTTGGTATGCAAATTTCGATGATTATTATTGGTGCATAGAGCAGACCATCAAACAAAACCCAAATCTAGTCCTCGATGATGGCGCTGACTTAATCACAACTTTGCATATTAATCATCCCGATTATGCCAAAACATTAATTGGCGGAACCGAAGAAACTACAACAGGCGTCCATCGTCTTCGAAAAAGAGGAGAGGCAGGTGAATTGCTATTTCCCGTTTATGCTGTAAATGATCTTGAAACAAAATGGGATTTTGATAATGTCTATGGAACAGGTCAATCCACAATTGATGGTATTTTGCGTGCAACTTCTGTTCTTTTAGCGGGAAAGAAATTCGTCGTAGCGGGCTATGGACATTGTGGAAAAGGCGTCGCGATGCGTGCAAAAGGAATGGGAGCTGAAACTATTATTACTGAAGTAAAGCCTACTGCTGCTTTAAAGGCATTATTGGAAAGTCATAATGCAATGACGATGGACGAAGCAGCATCTATTGGCGATATATTTGTCACAGCAACAGGTGTGAAAGATGTAATAAGAAAATGGCATTTTGAGAAAATGAAAGATGGTGCTATTGTTTGCAATACAGGGCATTTCGATGTTGAAATTAATATTCCTGAATTAGAGGAACTTTCTGTTTCCAAACGCGAAATTCGTCCAAATTGCGAAGAATACATTTTGAAAAATGGTCATAGAATTTATTTGCTTGCTCAAGGCAGACTTGTTAATCTTGCATCTGCCGAAGGTCATCCTTCTGAAGTTATGGATATGTCTTTTGCTAATCAATTCCTTTCCCAATTGCGTTTGCTTGAAAACTTTAAAAACAAAGTAAAATTGCCAAATCTTTGCATTGATTTACCTGAAGAACAAGATGAGAGAGTTGGTAAATTGAAACTTGAAAGTATGGGAACTTCTGTGGATCATCTTACAGACGAGCAAATCCATTACATCAATGATTTTAATGCAGGAACATAATTATTACCCCAAATTCCATCCTGTTCGCTTCACATACCAACAGGATGGAAATATTTTACCTCTCTTTCACTACTTTTAGATTATTGATAAAAAACATCTATCATAGAACTATTAATATTTTTATATAATCAGATTATTTATAATTTATCTAATAGACATTAATGCAAAGCAATTTCAAATTTTTATTTAAATTTGTATTTAAATAATATGAAATTACTCGAATCCTTAGATAATCAGAAAAAAACTAATTTATTCATCATTTTAATGGTGATTATTATTGTGTTTACTTATTTCCTTTTCTCTCCAAGTGGTGTTATTAACAGAATTATTCAGCAAGATAAACTAACAAAACTTCTCAGATTAACTGAACAAGAGAAGCAAATTAATGATTCGCTTCACAAGAATATTAATCAGCTCCGTAATGATACCCTGGAAATCGAACGTATTGCACG
>DIEP01000111.1:6425-11996 GCA_002418685.1 Ignavibacteria bacterium UBA5771 | reverse complement strand
ATCATCTCAATTTTTAATTTGCTGCAAAGCTCTATTAAATTTGATGCTTGATCATTTACTGAGTTATTAAATTCTTTATTGTTGAAAAGATTAATATCACCTAATATAGAATGTGCCAAAGAGTTAGAAGAAAATTTTGAGAGGGAATCAAATTTATCGACAATATTACGAATTTGATGTGCTTGCAAATGTTTATCAAAATATAGTGCAAGGAATTCTTCCTCTTTCCAGTGGTTAGGTAAAGTCATATTTGCAGATTTTTGAAATAAGGATAAATTCAAATTACGAAAATTAAAGAAATTTACGTAATTTTGTGAAATATTAATGGCGCATTCGTCTAACGGTTAGGACGTAACCCTCTCAAGGTTAAAATAGGGGTCCGATTCCCCTATGTGCTACAATGGCTTATTAATTTGTTCCAATAGAGCCTTTCAATTCACTCCATTCGGAATAATAAATAAGGTGCTTTTGAGACACGATATATATTTCTTTGATTTTAAAAGTTTTTATGATAATTGATAATATCAAAAATTTTCCTCAATATTTTTCCCTAAATAACAATTTCCAAGCGGTTAATGATTATTTAAATTCAATTGACTTACTTAAATTGGAAAAGGGAGAATATTTGATTAATGAAAATTCTTACCTGATTATTGCTTATGATGAGACAAATGAAAACTTCATCCCAAAACTTGAAGCGCACAAAAAGTATATAGATATGCAATTTGCAATTTCGGGTGAATTTTCCATTGGTTGGAAATTTTTGGAAGACTGCACTGATAGATTGACTGAATTCGATACTGAAAAAGATTTCGAACTCTTTGCAGATCAATCACAATGTAAAATTGATTTGAAACCAGGTATGTTTTGTTTATTATTTCCAAATGATGCACACGTGCCAATGCCACCTAATGGAAATTTGATAAAAGGTATCATAAAAATAAAAATTTGACTGATTTTCGATATAAATCCGATTTATTTCTTAAGTTTGTAAATTAATTTTTTGCGGAAGTGGTGAAATTGGCAGACACGCCATCTTGAGGGGGTGGTGCCCACAAGGCATAGGGGTTCAAGTCCCCTCTTCCGCACGAAACCTTCCCTCCTCAATCATCTAATTTATTCGGGAAAATTCAGCGCAAAAGTCAATATCATTATCATTTCTTGGTGATAATCGTTACAAATTTTATGGTTAAATTATTTTTTTATCAAATACCATAAATGATAATACGGACTTTCTGACGCAACTACCGATTCTTTATACCTGTTCGGTCAATTTAGAATTTCCGACAGGCAAATAATCAGTTAAATTTATAGCTGACTATTTATCATAATTAGCTTTTTTGGATTAAGACTTACCTTGCTGAAAAGAGAACTGAAAAAAAAGACGCCGCACGCTTTCCTTCTCTCTATTACAAAGGCATACTTCAATAATACCAACTTATGCCCATTTGCATAAATATAAATCTGAAGCTTTGCTCATAAACTTATGATTGGGTATCACTCGAATCGTAAGTCCCTGCTTTCCAGTGGCAAGGCAAGAATATGAACCTTCATAAATATATTTATTGTCTGATTTTTCAATTAAGTTTAAATTTTTAGAATCAACATCAGTTATTTCTTCGGAGTGCGGGTCAATAGCACCAAAATACACTTGAACAAGCACATCGTCGGGCGAAAGGTTGCCTAACTCAACAGTGCAAGATAGTTCAATAGGTTTGCCAATCCACGCTTCGTGATCATTTTTAAGTATAATATTTGAGATTTTTATTTTTCCCCATTCTTTCTTTACTTTTTCTTGCCATTGGTAATATTGAACTGCATTTTGAGCATTGGATTCTTGCAAAAGCTTATTCATCGAGCATGCATTCAAATAATATTTTTGCGCATACTCTTTTACCATTCGGTGTGCAGAAAATTTCGGTGTAATTGTTTTTATTGAATTTTTCATTAACTCTACCCATTTCCCAGGGACTCGCATTTCTCCTCTATCGTAAAATAAAGGAATAATTTGGTTTTCAAGAGTATCATATATCATATCAGATTGGAGTTTATCAATTTCAGGGGAATGCTGATATTGCTCACCTCTTCCAATAGGGAAACCATTGGTTCCATCATAAGCTTCGTCCCACCAACCATCAAGTATACTAAAGTTTATTGTTCCGTTTATCGCTGCTTTCATTCCGCTGGTTCCGCTTGCTTCCATCGGTCGAATTGGATTATTAAGCCATACATCGCACCCTTTAACCATCAAGCGAGCGATAACCATATCATAATCTTCGAGAAATACGACGTGCTTTTCTAAGCCATAATCCTTAATCTTCTGAATAATTGATTGTATCATCTGTTTCCCCTCAATATCGTGGGGATGAGCTTTTCCTGAAATAATAATTTGAACAGGATGATCTTTATTTGTAAGAATATTTTTCAATCTCTTCATATCTGAAAAAATCAAAAATGGTCTCTTATATCCCGCGAATCTCCTTGCAAATCCGATAGTCAAAGCATCGGGATCGAGATATTCATTGATTTTCTCTAATTGATCAGGTCGCAAATAATCTGCCTGATGTGTTTTCAAATAATCACGACTGAAAAGCACGAGCCGAATTCGTCGCCTTTGCTTTTCTCGCCAAAGTTCGTCATTCGGAATTAAATCCACATTGTTCCAGATTTCCTGATTGTCTACATCAGTTTGCCAACTCGGCTGAAGATATCTATCAAACAATTCCGCAAGTTCGCGAGAAATCCAAGTGAGAGGATGCACTCCATTTGTAATGCCGTCGATAGGAATTTCTTCTTCGGGAAAATCTTTCCAAATATTTCTCCACATATTGCGAGAAACTGAACCGTGCAATTTGCTGACCCCATTATGAAATTCTGTCAAACGCAATCCCAATATTGTCATCGAAAATGCTTCATTATAATTGAACCCATCTATTTGCCCCATTGAAATAAAATCTTCGAACTTCAATCCCAATTCTTGCGGATAAGAAGAAAAATACTTGCCCATCCGTGGCACATCAAACGCTTCATTGCCAGCAGGTATTGGTGTATGCGTAGTGAAAGCTGAGCTATTTCTTGTTATTTGCATCGCAGAATAAAAATCAAGATTATACTGCAGCATATACATTCGCGTTCGCTCTAATAGTGCAAATGCTGCGTGTCCTTCATTTATATGAATCACCGATGGTTCAATCCCCATTGCAAATAAAGCACGAATTCCACCTATTCCCAGCAAAATCTCTTGTTGAATGCGTGTATCTCTATCGCCACCATACAATTGGTCTGTAATATTTTTATATTCAAGAATTTCATTTTCATCAATATTTGTATCAAGTAAATAGAGGGAGTTGCGTCCAACATTGATTTGCCAAATTTGAGCATAAACCTTTCCTTGGGGTAAGTCAACATTGATTAAAATCGGCTTTTCATCTTTATCTTGCATTAATTTCATTGGCAAGGAATAAAAATCATTAATCGGATATAACTCATTTTGCCAACCATTTTGGCTCAATTGTTGCCGAAAATATCCCTGTTGATAGAGCAAACCCACTCCAACTAATGGCAAACCAAGATCGCTTGCCGTTTTCAAATGATCTCCCGAAAGAACACCAAGACCACCCGAATATACGGGAAAACTTTCGTTTATTCCATACTCAGGGCTGAAATACGCGATGCAATTATGAGCTAATTTTCCCTGTTGATTGAACCAAGTTTCAGCATTTAAATATTTTTGGAATTTCTCATAAACTTCATCGAGAAAATAAATGAAATCATGCTGCTTTGCAAGGTCTTCGAGCTGCTTTTGTGATAGTTGATTAATTAATGCAACGGGATTATGGTGGACATCTTTCCAAATTTGCCTATTCATTCTTTGGAACAATTCCTTTGCGTCGGAATCCCAGCACCACCAATAATTAAATGCTAATTCCCTAATTTTTTCGATTCGTTCAGGAAGCTTTGCTTTGACAATAAAACTTTGAATTGGTTTCATAATTTTCAAATATTAAAAAATATAAAATTTAAAATTATAAAATTTTTATGAAATGGAGGCGATTTAGATGAATTTCTTCAAAATTGCTAAAAATTCGTCTCTACCAACTCGAGTAATTGCAGAGGTGGCGAGAATTTCCTTTAAATACTTGCATTCAGCAGTCAAATATTTCCATTGCGAAATAGTTTCATTCAATTTCGAAGCAGAAATTTTATCAATTTTGGTTAAAACGATTAAATAATTTTTCTTTTCGTTTTCAAGCCACTCAATAAATGCGAGATCCCTTTCCATCGGTTCTATTCGAGAATCAATCATTACCGCAACGAATTTTAGATTATTACGATATCGTATATATTCATAAATCAGCTTTTGCCAATCTTGGCGGGAAGTTTTGCTTGCTTTTGCAAATCCAAAGCCAGGCAAATCAACAAGGATGAAATTATCTTCAATATTATAAAAATTAATCGACTGAGTCTTGCCAGGATTCTGAGATGTTCTTGCTAAATTCTTTCGTAATACTATTGAATTGATAAAACTAGATTTGCCAACATTTGAACGTCCCGCAAAAGCGATTTCTGGAAGCGTTTCATTAGGGAAATTATCTTTATCTGTTGTTGAAAAAATAAAATTTGCTTCAAATAACCTCATTTGCTTCCTTTCTTTTTAATTCCTTTCTACGACTAACAAAAATAGATGATAATTCAGATATTATAATTCCACTCAATATAAGAACTACTCCAACAATTTCTTTTGGAGAAAATACACTATTAAATACAAATATTGCACCAACGCTTGCTATAATTGGTTCGAGCGTAAATATCAATGCTGCTTTAACTGGTGTAGTGTATTTCTGATAACGTGTTTCAAGAAATGCTGCTAAAAATGAAGCCATTATCCCATTATAAATGAGAGCAATTACCAATATTTTAGAAAAATTGAAATATATATGCTGCACGTCAAATAGAAAAAACGTCATTACTGATAAAAGTAGCGTAATAAAGAATTGGGAAAACGTCAGCTGCACCGTGTATGATAAATCGCTTCGGTTCCTTGTGAATGTATCCATCAAAGTGATATACAAAGCCCAAAATATTGTTGAAATTAGCGTTAGTAAATCTCCAATATTAAATCCTCCAAGCTCGGGATTCGTAAATAAATATAATCCAATAGTTGCAATTGCGACAGCTAAAATCGAATATATTGAAATCGATTTCCTTTCCAAAATCCAATACACAAATGGAACAAACGAGATTGATAGGCCTGTGATAAAAGCTGATTTTGGAATAGTTGTGTATTTCAGACCATAAGTTTGCAATAGAAATCCCGCCCCATAAAGCAATCCCAAAATCAATCCATTTCTCTTTGATTGTTTATCGAAATTCCTCAGATGTTTTGGAAAAAAAATAAATATGCAAATGCAAGCAATGGCAAAGCGAATAATCAAAAATAATGATTCATTAGTATATTGTATACCTAATTTTGTAAAAATAAAAGTCAGACCCCACAAAAATGAGATGGCAACCATTATTGAATCTGCTTTCCCTTGCTTCATATTATTTAATAATCTAATTTCATAAAAA
>DIEP01000111.1:386-6342 GCA_002418685.1 Ignavibacteria bacterium UBA5771 | reverse complement strand
CAATCTCATAAGGTTGAACGAGATTGCCACACACGAATAAATGGAAAAAACCTTCCGTTGGTTTGGAACCTTCGGAAGGTTTAGTTCTAAAAAAATATAATGATTTTACTCTATCGCGGATAGCATTTCTTTTGTGTATGCTCTAACCTTCAATTTAATGAACTAATTAATAATATTGCCCGGAGGCGGGAAACCAGGGAAATTCCCGAATGGATTTCCGCCGCGTTCATCAACTTTAATCTCGCCAAATTGTTGCTCGAATTTTCGGATGTTTTCATTCAAAGCGCGAGCAAGCATTTTTGTATGGACAGGAGACATAATTATTCGAGCGAAAACCTTCGCATTAGGCACTCCCGGTAGTATTCTTGTAAAATCAATTATAAATTCAGCATTGGAATGCGAAATAATCGCAAGATTTGAATAGATGCCTTCTGCTTCTTTTTCACCAAGTTGAATATTAATTTGCTGTGGTTGCTGATTATCTTTATCCATTTTTTTTCCTATTTAATTTTATCTTGAATTTCTTTTACTTTATCGCTTCGCTTTAGATCGCTATAAATTTTTAGCATATTCAAATAGTATCCTTCTTTTTCTGCTTCGGGGACAGTGCTTTCAAGTGATTCAAGTTTTGCAAGTGATTGGTCAAGTTTATCTTTGTCATTTAAAACAAAGTAAATATTTGAAAGATCTACATACACTCTATAATCATTCATATATTGTTTGGTTTTTGCTACCTTTTCAAAATATTCGGCAGATTTACGCAGGATTGGGAAATATTCATCAGTCACAGGCTTATAATTTTTATCTTTATCAAGTTTGTCAGCTTGCTCTTTTTGAATGATACTTGCTTTGTTTTTATATGCAGCGGCAATATTTCTCATAGCAATATGATAGAGAGGATCGATTTCCAAAGCTTTTTCGTAACTTTTAATTGCATCATCGTAATTTCTGCTATTTTGTTGCATATCCGCAAGTTGTGTCCAATAGAATTTGTTTTTTGGATTTCTTTGAATGAGTTCATTCACATAACTATATGCTTCATCAAGTTTTCCCATATCTTGATAAATCTGAACAAGAAAAGCATTAGCATTTTCATTATTAGGTTCTAATGTACCTAGTAACTTCAAGTAATTTAAAGCCTGATTATAGTCCCCTTTAGAATAATAAATTTGAGCAAGTGCCGCAATTGGCAATGTATTAAATGGTGAGAAAGCAGAGCGTTCAGCCTCCAGCCAATTCTGAGGTGGGTCATACCGCACACCGCTGAGAGTATAATTCAGATCTTTTTTGTTATCCTTATAATAAATAAAGAGATCTTTATTATCAATTGAATATAAATCTGTAATTGTAGAATCTTTTTCATTGAAATTTCCCGGTGTTGATAGGACGGGCTTTCCAAGTTTGGCAATCACATCATTCCTTGGAGTACCAATATAGAATGAATTTTTTTGGAAAACATCAATATCGTTTTTAGCAAGTTCGACATATTTCGAATATTCTTGAATTGCTGCAGCAGTATCCTGCTTTGCTTCATAAACACTGCCTGCAAGATAATAGAAATCAAGTAAATCTGGCCTTGCAGTTTTCCCCACATTGAAATAATAAGAAGCAGAATCAAGAAAACGCGAAACATTAGTCGAATAATATCTATTTAGATTATTGACACCCCTATTGTATGCTTCAGTCCAAATTTGGAAAAGGAGTAATTTTGGTTGTTGGGAAGGTATTTTTCCTATTTGTAATTCATCTGCTTTTTTTGCTGATTTTGCAGCATTTAACCAGTCCTCTTTTTTGATATATGCTTGAGAAAGCACAAGATAGCCTTCTGTATTAGTAGGATTTTTCGCTACTTCTTGTTGTGCATAATCAATTGCCCTATCGTATTCCTTGTTATTATAAGCAACCTTAGCAGTAGTTAATTCTTTAGATGTACATTGAAATCCTTGGAAAGCAACTGTTCCAATTGAAAGCCATAGTATTAAAAAAAATAATTTCTTCATTGTCCCACCATTTTATTTTTACTTTGTTAAAATTACAAAATTAATTCATATTTATAAATAATTGATAAAATAATCTGAAATTTAGTTAATTTTAAATTTTTAAAAAAATCAAAATTCGATGAACGTTATTATTCGACCCATTCAAAATCGTAAAGATTTAATGAAGTTCATTAAATCTCAATGGCTTTTCTATAAAAATGATCCATTATTTGTTCCACCACTTATATCTGATAGATTAAAACTATTTAATAGAGAGAAGAATCCTTTTTTCAAGCATTCCGAAATGCAGGAATTCCTTGCATATCGCGGCGATGAAATTGTAGGCAGAATTGCAGCGATAAAGAATGATAACCACAATATTACTCACCAAGACAAAGTTGGCTTTTTCGGTTTTTTTGAATCGATTAATGACCAAGAAGTTGCCGATGCACTTTTTTCTGCAGCGGGACAATGGCTTGCGGAAAGAGGACTGACTTCAATGCGAGGACCTGAAGATCCCAGCCAAAATGATGAGATTGGATTGCTTCTTGAGGGTTTCGATTCTTCTCCAATGTTATTAATGAAGTATAATCCACCCTATTATATTGACTTAATCAAAAATTCAGGACTTGATCTTGTAATGACACTTTATGCTTGGTTAGTCGATGAAGAAAGCTATTTGTCAGAAAAACTTGAAAGAATGCAGAATATCATTAGGGAACGATATAAGATCACGCTTAGACCAGTGAATTTTAAAAACAAGAAACAATTCAAGAAGGATGTTGAAACACTGAAATATATTTATAATATGGCTTGGGAGAAGAACTGGGGATTTGTGAAAATGACAGACGAGGAGTTTGACTTTCTTGTTGATGATTTAAGGCAGGTAGCAGATCCAAATCTTGCATTAATATGCGAAATTGGTGGCAAACCCGCAGGAGTTGCTCTTGGTCTTCCCGATATCAATCAAGTATTGATTAATAATAAAAGAGGCACAATGCTTGGCGCCGCTTGGAATCTAATGACTAAGTCCAAAAAGATTAATCAGATGAGAGTAATAATTCTCGGTGTTTTAAAAGAATATCGAAACACAGGTGCTGATGCCGTCCTTTATTACGAACTGAGTAAAAGAGCTATTGCACGCGGAATAACTAAAGGAGAAGCATCGTGGGTTCTCGAAATCAACGAAGAAATGAATCGTGCCTTGCAGCAAGTTGTGATAGGTAAAATTTATAAAAAATATGGTCTATTTGAAAAACCTATAAAGATAAATCAGTAATCAAATTTCCTGCCGCATGTTTTCCGCTCAATGCAGCAGATTCCATTGTTGCAGGAAGACCCGTAGAGGTCCAATCACCCGCAAGGTATATTCCTTTTGAAATCTTTTGAGGGGGACGCAATGATTCCGTTTGTGGAGTTAATTTGATTGCAGCTTTTTTTTCGATTATTAATTGGGCTTGATAAATTAAATTCCGATTGAATTTCGAAAATAATTTTTCCAAATCCTGATATGCAAGTTCAATAATTTCGCTTTTTGATAACATTGCAAATTCATCAGCGGCGCTATGTGTAAGCGCATATCGCAATGAATTGTAAGTTTCTTTAAATATCCACTGAAACTTCGCCCCAATCAAAGCATAGAAATCATTTTTCAAAAAATCTTCCTCGCTCCATAGATAAAGAGAAACTATTGGTGATGACTCAAAACTCTCAAAGTCAGGCATTTGAAAGTTTGTTTTTATTTTCTTTAATGCAAATGGAGTCAAAGTAAAAATTACAGCATTATAATTATATTCTTCTCCATTTTTTATCTTTATTATAAAATTATCATCATCGATTTTGTTCACTGATTCAATAGATTTCTGTAGAAATATTCTCCTATGTTCATTTGGAAAAATTGTTAGAAAAGGTATTAATAATTTATTCAATTGCAAATTTGAAAAGACCAATCTCCCCGAATAATTACTATGAAAAAATGCAAGTTTTAATATGTTTAAGAATATCTTTCCTGAAGCTTCTCTGGGAGTGGTGTTCATTGTTGCAAGAATTAGTGGCTCCCATAAAATTTCCGATATTTTATTGCTAATCTGAAAATTATTTAGGATATCTTTCGCGGATTCAGATGGAGTTGCATCGAGTCCTCGATTAACTTGATTGATAAATTTTATTGAATTCCGCTTGTCTCTCAATGAAATACCGGGAAAATTCATTAACGAAATCAATTGCGAAAGCTTGCCAAACCGACCATTTGAGAAATTAAATTCCCCGGATTCAGATATAAAATTTACATTAAAATATTTTTGAAAATAAAGATGCTTAAATGTTCCTAATTTTTGAAGCAAATCAAAAAAGTTTGAATAGGCACCAACCATTAAGTGCTTCCCATTATCGATTTCATCACCTGTTAATTTATCTTTAATCCCTGCAACTCTCCCACCAATTGAGTTCCGTGCCTCGTAAATATCAATATTGATGTCTTTATCTATAAGTTCCATCGCCGCTGATATTCCTGAAATTCCCCCACCGATGATTGCAACTTTTTTAGAATTATTAATTTGGCTCATTAGGTCTCAGAATTGTAACACCTAAATCTGATGGAATTTTGCTTAAATATACAGATAATGTTGTGTCCAGCACTACCCTGCGAGCTCGAGAACTGGCGTGCAAAAATCGAGCTAATCCAAGCGAGTCTTTATAAATTAAACCCGTATGCGAATAATCCAGCCCTTTCTTTGAGGTCACGACTGCGATAATATCGCCCGATTCTAAGTATTTCTCAATTTTTGAGATATTATCTTTGTCAATGATATAGTATTCGCGTGCATTAATTGAATCCTCAATTTGTTTTATTTGCGGGATCAATTTTGGATTATTTTTTAATGAATTATAATATTGGGGGTTTTGAGACATAAAATTGCAATTAAATCGGATTTTTCGACCTCCCAAAGCACGAGTAATATCGTTGATAACTTTATGATTCTTATTTTCATAAATCCAGTCTGCCGTATAATGTAATCGCGAGGTATAATCTATAATCTTTCCATTGCGGTATCGTGTTTTTGTTAATTCATTAATTAAATTATCGATCTCTAATCTATCTAGTTTGAGTATACGCGCAAAGTCCAACGAATTTTCAAATAAAGTAACGCAATCTAATCCTTCAAAATTGACTCTGCAAGTTTCGGGTTCGCCTTCAAGTGTCCTATCCTGATATGGAGTACCAAGGAATTCAAGCGCAATTTTAGCAGTAAGATCTCCAATTGGTAAATCACGCCAATTTTCATTTTTTGATTTATTGACTATCTCATTGAATTTAATAATTGTCCCTAAAGACACATTTCCCGTATTCTTCTCATTTTCCGGAATTATAAAACTTGAACATACGATAAAAATGCCAATTATAACAAAACATTTATCAATCAATTTCCAAAAATAGAGATTATACAAACTACTTTTATTTTTGGGTTTACTATCAGCTATTATTTTATTTTTATTTAAAAAATACATTTATTGTTATGCAAATCATAATTTTTGTAAAATAAGAAAAAAAATACTAAAAATTTGCATAATTTATATTATTTTTTATAACATTGTTATCACTAAATTATTAATTTAGGATAGATGAATCATTTCATTAATAATCCAACAAACTCAAAATATACTAAGAAGCAGATTGCAAGAGGTCAATATCTTCTAATGAGTGTATCTAAATGTGTAGAATACTCCAATGAAACGAGTGGATTTCTCCTGACAAAACAAAAACATCTGAATGCGCAAAACATTTTCAAAATAATTGAGAGGTTGCCACACTTTTTGCCAAAAAACAACTCCATAAGTCTCTTCTGAGAAAGTGCAGCGATATTCTTATTTGAATAAATTTATCTTTTTAGAAAATATTAACCTTCCGAAGATTTTAAACCTTCGGAAGGTTCTAATTATACTATCTCACGATACTGATCATTTGATTGACCTGCCCA
>DIEP01000111.1:0-328 GCA_002418685.1 Ignavibacteria bacterium UBA5771 | reverse complement strand
CCATCTGATATTGCCATTACTCTTTCACCATAGATGTTATATATTGCAATTGAAACATTTTGTGGAGCATTTACTCCATAAGTAAATCGAAGGACATCGCTTGATGGATTTGGCTCTATTGCTGATATTGTTATACCATTCCTGCTAATTAAATTTGCTGATGATTCATCGATACCAAGTACATTCTCAGCTGTTATTAAATCAGTTTTGATTTTATCAATGAACACATCATCATATCCAACTGTTAATTTCACTGTGTATGTTCCAGGAATTTTATAAACATGGCTTGGATTTTGAACAGGGCTTGAATATCCATCTCCAAAGTCCC
>DIEP01000128.1:31090-44055 GCA_002418685.1 Ignavibacteria bacterium UBA5771 | reverse complement strand
GAAAAATTGTAAGTCGATATTAGTTTTCTGAACTTCTGTTTTTACGAGAACATCAAACCATTGTCAAGTCGGCTTGAAACCTACTCATACGGGCTTGCATTTTCAAAATTAAACTTTTGGAATAATTAAACTAAATTCTGAACCTTTGCCTAATTGGCTTTTGAATTTGATTTCAGCATTTATTGAATCGGCAAGATTTTTAGCAATACTTAATCCGAGACCTGAACCGTGGTATTTCCCTATTACTGAATTAGAACGGTAAAAAAGTTCAAAAAGATGCTCCTGTTCCTCTTCTGAAATTCCAATCCCTTCATCAATCACTGATATTACAATCTTATCTTCGATTTCATCGAGTTTAATTGTGATTTTTCCTCCTTCGGGTGTAAATTTAATAGCGTTATTTAGGAATTGAGTTAGGATTTGCTCAAGAATATCGAAATTTGTTTCTGCCATTATAATTCGAGAAGAGAATTCTTTTTTAAATATTACTTTACCATAAGTCATATTTCCAATTCTATCTATAATTTGATCACAAAAATCAACGAGATTACGAATAGATGATGTGGATTGCGAATCACCAAGAAAGGTATGATATGCTTTACTTGCCTGCTCGACTGTATCATTTAATGATTTGACAGCTTCATTGATTTGATTTAAATATTTAGGGATTTCATCATATTGTTTATAATTAAGATAATTCTCAATGAGAAAGGATGAGCTTGAAATTATTGTTAGTGGTGTATTAATTTCATGAGAAATATTATCAAGTAATTTACTTTTAATTGTAGATAGCTCCTTTTCACGATGAAGTGTAACAGAAATTTGCTCTTTAGCAATCCTCAATTCAGTTTCAATTGCTTTCCGAATTTGGAGTTCCTCTTGTAATTGGGCAGTTTTTTCTTGTATTCGTTTATCAAGTTCCTGATTGAATTTTTCCAAATCTTCTTTGTTCCTGTAAAGTTCAGATAAATCATACACAGAGCTGAGAGATCCAATGATTTCATTGTCTTTATTAATAATAGGAGTATATACTCTTCTGAAAAAGTATTTTTGATTATCTATTTCATAAGTGCTGATAAAATCAATTAGTGTTCCTGCAAGGCACTGACTCAATTTATTAACAAGATCATCCCGAATTTCTTCAGGAAACAGTTGAGAAACAGGCATATTTAGATGCGGTCGGATTCGATATAATTTTTCAGAAAACCTCGAATAATATTTATTGAAAAAAACAACATCCAGATCCTTATTACATACAATTATGCCTATATCAACATTCGAGGCAATTAATTCAAACAAATTAGATCCCGAATTGAAATTTTGCATATTTGAATTAATTAACTCAATTAATTCAGCATTAGATAGTTTTGATAAGTCTTCGTCCATAGAGAAAATTAAAAAAACGAATTTAGTGAAATTTTATATAACAAAGTTACATAATTTTGCTGAAAACGTTTTAATACAAATGAGATTATTTATAGGAGCCTTTCTTAATTCAAAAGAATTCATTACTCGATACTCGGGTTTTCAAGCTGTGGCAAATGATTACATACATGGGAAATGGGTGGAGGTCGAAAATTTGCATTTTACTCTTTTATTCCTGGGGAACATCGAAGAAGATAAATTTTTAGAATTAAAAGAAAAAATATCACCAATGCTCAAAACATATTCCGACTATTTAAAAGTGCAAGGATTGATGACATTCAAAGAATTTAATCCTAATCCGCAGATTGTATCACACATTATCAACCCGAGCAAAAACCTTTTCAAATTGCATTATGAGATCCAATCAATTACCGATGAGCTTTTAATACCAACTGACAAAAAGAAATTTAGACCACATTTAACACTCTGCCGAACGAAGGCACCTGAACCCGAAAAATTACATGAATTGATTAATAAATACGAGTCTTTTACATTGGGAGATTTCCAAGAATATCAGATAAATTTTATCGAAAGCCAATTAACCCCAAAGGGACCGATTTATAAAATCATATAGATTTATAATCTCGGCGATTTTGGACTGTTCAATAAAGGGCAACGGAAGCGAAAATCCCGTATAATATACTCACATGATTAAGGAGCCACAACACTAATGCTTTTCTTGAATTGCGCGAAATAATTTTGCAAGGCGATACCCGTTGGAGTACGCAATTTGCTGATTTCTTCAGGTGTTCCTGCGCCAATGAGTTTTCCTCCACGTTCGCCTGGACCAGGACCCAAATCAATTATCCAATCGGCATTTGATATTACTTCGAGATTATGCTCAACTATGATTAGCGAATTGCCCTCTTCAACTAATCTATTGAACGCTTTATATAGCTTGGAAATATCGTCAAGATGGAGCCCTGTTGTCGGTTCGTCGAAAATCAATAGATTTGTAGCAAATGACATCAAATCAGTATCCAGCGATTTTGTTTCAAGATAATTAGCGATTTTTATTCTTTGGGATTCGCCACCCGAAAGGGTTGAACTTGATTGCCCAAGTCGAAGATAGCCCAAACCAAGCTCTTGCAATGTAGCTAATCTCTTCCTCACATTCGGGACATCTTCAAAAAATCTTATTGCTTCATCAATGCTCATATTCAAAACATCAACAATGTTTTTCCCTCGATATTTAAATTCCAAAGCTTCACGTTTATATCGCGTTCCATTGCAGGATTCGCACACAAGCTGCACATCAGCGAGAAATTGCATATCAATTGTCACCATTCCTTCTCCCTGACAAGTTTCACATCTACCTCCAGGCACATTGAACGAAAAATATCCTGGCTTCAATCCTAATTGCCTTGCTAATTGTGTTGAAGCAAATAATTCTCTAATCGCATCGAATGCTTTCGTGTATGTTGCAGGAGTCGAGCGGGTACTTCTTCCAATTGGTGATTGATCAACAATATCGATGGAATTGAGCTGTTTATATCCTTCTATTTTATCGAATTTTCCAACATCTCCATCGGGTGTTCCCAATATTTTTTTTATTCCTGAATATAAAACATTGAAAACAAGCGAACTCTTACCCGAACCTGAAACACCTGTTACAACGACAATTCCCCCAAGAGGAAAATCCACTCTATCCATTGATAAGTTGTTTTCTCGAGGGTTGATAACACTGATAAAATTATTGGAAAGTCTGTGCTTCCTTGGTTTATCGAATTTCTTTTTGCCCGTTAGGTATTCAGCAGTTATAGATTTTTTGCTTTTCATCAATTCAGAGATATTTCCTTGAAAAACAACCTGTCCACCGAGTTCACCTGATTTAGGTCCAAGCTCAATAATATGATCGGCAGATTGGATAATATCTAAATCATGCTCGACCACAAGTATTGTATTACCAATATCGCGCATTTGCTTGAGGATACCGATTAATCGACCTGTATCAGTTGGATGCAATCCAATGCTTGGCTCATCNNCCAACAAGTGATGATCCCAATGCAGTAGCAAGGTTAATTCGTTGGATTTCCCCTCCCGAAAGCGTGTGCGATAGTCTTGCTAATGTCAGATATTCGAGACCAATATCAACAAGCAATTTCAACCTACGTTTCAACTCGATAATAATTTGTCCCACGATTTTATTTTCATATTCGCTCAATTTCAAGTTATTGAAAAATTCCCATACATTTTCAATCGAAAGCTTAATCAATTTGGGGATATTCATATCTTGAATATAAACTTGTCGAGCAGAAGTTCGCAACCGTGAACCTCCGCAAACTTTACAAATTGTGTATCCTCGATATCGGCTTGCAAGCACTCTATACTGAACTTTATAATTGTTCTCTTCAACCCACTTTAAATATCCATTTATTCCAGGAAAATTGCCCTTACCTGACCAAATCAATTCAGTTTGCTCTTTTGTTAATTCATTATATGGAATATTTATTGGGATACCGCTTTTTTCAGCAAATTTCAGGAATTCAAAGAAGAATTTTTGCATACCTTCTGTCCGAAGAGGGTGGATCGCACCATCCTGCAAACTTTTGCTTTTATCAGGAATAATTAAATCCTCATCCCATCCAATTGTTCTACCAAATCCTTGGCAATGAGGACAAGCTCCCAATGGGCTATTGAAACTAAATAATTGAGGTGTTGGTTCTTGATAAATTATTTCGCAATCAGGGCATTCATAAATTGAGCTATATTTATAATTTTTCCCCTTATCGAAATCCCTGATAATTACTCTGCCATCTCCCATTCCGAATGCAGTTTCAACAGAATCAGTAAGTCGTGAAATTGTGTCCTGATCATTATGTATGGATAATCTATCAGCAAGGATATAGAGGTCTTCATTCAATAGATTGCTATGAATTTCTTGCTTCTCAAAATCGATAATCTCATTGGAATCTCGACGGACAGCACGGAAGAAGCCAAGTTCACGCAAGCGATTTAGCTCATTCTGTAAATTCTTTGTTTGCGGAGAGACGGGGAACATCACATAAATACGTGTATTTTCAGGAAATTCTACTGTATTTTTTACAATATCTTGTGGTGTATCTTTTTTGACTTCTTTGCCACATTTATAACAGAAAGTTCTGCCAATCCGTGCATAAAGAACACGCAGAAAATCATAAATTTCAGTAGAAGTGCCAACCGTCGAACGCGGATTATGTGATGGCGGCTTCTGCTGAATTGCTACAGCAGGAGGAAGTCCAATAATCGAATCAACTTCGGGCTTTTCCATTCGCTCAAGAAATTGTCTTGTATATGCAGAAAGCGATTCCACAAATCGGCGTTGTCCTTCCGCATAAAGTGTGTTAAAAGCAAGCGAAGATTTTCCAGAACCGCTCAGTCCTGTGATCACAGTGATTTTATTCCGTGGTATATCAATAGATATATTTTTTAAATTGTTTTGCCGTGCATTTATTACTCTAATGAATTTTTCACTAGTTTGTTTTTTCAAAGGTTGCGTCATTTTATAAATTATAAAATAAAAAACACTTAAATTAAGAAAAAAATATGATTTTTATCTATCCCATTCTTTAATCAAATTCGTCAATAATAATTTTAAAGTTCACTAATTTTGCATTATGCAAAAGAATACTTTTCGGATTGATAATCTGACATTTGATATAAGATTAAATTCCAATCCCAATCCAATGCCTTTGGTTTGCTTTTTCCACGGTTATAAATCCTATAGAAATTGGGGATTTATTCCTTATGTTTGTGAGCAATTCGCTGAAAATGGATTTATATCATTAAATCTGGATTTCTCAAAGAATGGAGTTATAGACGAATTAAATTATAAATTCGATTCTGAAATATTTGCACAGAATACTGTTTCTCAAGAACTTGAAGATGCCAATCATTTACTGGACATTTTTACAGATAATACTGATAGTGATTTAAGAGAATTTATCTCAGAATTTTGGAACAAGGAAATATATTTGGTTGGGCATTCTCGTGGTGGAGCGATTGCATTATTAACTGCCCGCGATTCAAATGTTATCAAAAAGGTTGCTTTATGGTCTACGGTTTCTCATCTTATGAGACATTCCGATAGATACAAGGAGAATTTGAAAAGAGCGGGATCATTAGATTTTTACGATACACTTGCTCACCAAGAATTGCGAGTGAATTATTCTTCAATTGAAGATTTGGAAATAAATAAAAATAAATTCGATTTGTTGAAGGCAATTTCCCAAATCAGACAACCGATAATCATTTTATGTGGAGAAAATGACATGATTGCACCCGCAAATGAGTCCTTTGAACTTTTTAATAATGCAAAATCATCGCAAAACGCACAAATTGTAAAAATTCCAAAAGCAAATCACATCTACAACGTCAAATACCCTTTCAAGAGCATTACTCCTGAACTTAGTCTTGCAATTAATACAACAATTAATTTTTTTAGTCAAAAATGAAAAATATATATATCCTCATTGCTTTTTCGATAACTTTGCAATCTTGCCAACTGATTGTGATTGAACCAAAGAATAAGGTGAAGACTATAGTGGTTGCTAACCAAACAGCCCCACTTTATGTGTTGAATCTCTACCTTTTGAATCTTGATAGCAATAAAGTTTACGAAGCATTATTCATCCAATCAGACACACTTGGCGAAAAGATGTTGCCTATACAACAATGGGAAACTTTTGATGACGTTTCACGGTTGCAGCGCCAGATTATGCTAAAACCTATAACTGCCATCAAACTTGATACAATATCAGAAAATCAAATAATGATGAATGTGGAATTTGATTATATTCGCAAAGCTGTCTTTCTTGCAAGTAAAATTGATACATTGTGGTATATTTCCTGCCGCAAAAGTTGGAAAGAGCAATATTATCTAAATAATTTGGCGCAATAAGCCAATTCCTTTGCCAACTGTCGAGTTAATTCTTTCCTTTCATATTTTTCACTTATTGCTCGGTCAGGTTTTGGCAAGGAATTTCTTTTCCATAAATTATAATAACTCAGAATTGCTTTTTTCAATTCATCTGCACTATTTGGTGGAGTAATAATTGCAGCATTAGTGCTTTCCACAATCTGAGTAAGTTCGCTTCTCGGTGAGGAAAAAATAATTGGTTTGCCAGCGCCTAAGTATTCAAATAATCTTCCAGGAGTGACAAGAGCATTGGGCATCATTAACCAAAGCACATCTGAACTCATTAAAGTTTGAATGGATGAAATATGGTCTAAATATCCTGTATTTTTTACTATATCTTGCAATTGCAACTTGTCAATCATTTTGATAAATTTCTTTTGCAAAATACCCACCATCCTTAATTCAAAATGATCTTTCATTTCAGGATATTCTTTGATTAATTCTGATATTGCTTGAAATAAATATTTAGGAGTTAAATCTTGCGAAAAGAGTCCCGAATGTGTAATAATAAATTTATTCTTTTTAGTATCGGCTTTTGACGGGGAAATATTTGCTAATTTAGGGTTTTGACGCTTAGCATTCTCAAAATCTTCGGCATCATAACCGTGCGGAATAATTGAAATGTCATTATGATTGAGAAATCTATAACGTTGGAGCAGGCGATTCTTCATTTCGCGCGTGATGACAATAACACGCGAGGATCTCATCAAAGCATTTGTTTCAAGTTTCATCGCATAATTTTTATGAAATATAGTCGCATAAAAATTATATGGATTATCAACCCATAAATCGCGATAATCTAAAATATACGGCACATTATATTTCTCAGACAATTCCTCTGCAATCAAGAAATCTGTATATGGAGGAGCAGTCGCAAGAATCAAATCTATATCATTTTCTGCCATAATCTTTTCAGCTGTTGACATTGCTTTCTTTTTCCAAGCAATCCTTGTATCAGGTTGCAATATTGTTTGTAAAGCCATAGCCTGAAATCTCTGGCGAAATCTGCCTGGATAAGATAATTGCAATTTTACTTTCTCTTCTGAAATTTGCTCAGAATCTTGCGGATTAGGAATTTGCTTATTCTTCTTTTTCAAAAATTTAGAAACATCTTCTTCTGTTCTATATATTTTTATATTTTTCTCATTAAGTTCATCAAGCAAAGAATTATCAAAAGCATAGTAAGGAGCATTTGACGTCAATACGATAGGATTCCATCCATATTCGGGCAAGTATTTCACAAATTTTGAGATTCGTTGCACTCCACTCAAAGCCATCGGTGGGAAATAGTATGCTATAACAAGTACATTAAGAAAATCCATCAAGTAGGAAGTTTTTAAAAATACAAAATTACTGAATAATTATACGAAATCGTAAAATGAGATTGCTTTATAAGAATATTTTTTTTGAACGGGGAAGTAAATAATAATTTCAAAAATACTTGTATTACTACAAAAATTTAATGTGTACTGAAATGAGAAAAGAAGAAATCGCTATAAAAAAACCTTCCAAAAGTATAAAACTTTCAGAAGGTTCGGATAATCCTTCTTAGATTGATTCGGTATTTAAGTCAACTGCGATGACAATAACGTATGCCCCATGGAATTTCCCTAATTATTTAATTATCTCCCAATACATTTCTTGGCGAAGTTTAGCAATCCACTTTGCATATTCCTGCATTCTTTTATATTGGATTGCCTGTTGTTCGATAATATCGCGATCAATTTCCAGATTGGCTTTGTGGGCAGGAATTGTCTTTTCTTTATATATAATTTGGTAAGAAGCTTTATTTGAGCTTGAGTTGTAAGGTAAGACTTCGGAAACTTGACCATCGGACATTTTCTCGATAACATCTTTAACGGGTGCGGGTAAATTTTCTAAAGGTATATTGCCAATATTGCCTCCAAATCCTCGTGTATCATTATCATCAGAGTATTTCATAGCTAATTTTTTAAAATTATCAAGCGATTTGATTTGAGACCGGAGAGAATCAAGAAAATCCTTTACGATTTTCTTATCATCGTCCGATTGTCCAATTTGGAATAAGATATGACTTATAAGAACTTCATCTTTGCGTTTGTCTCGCAATTGAATTATATGATATCCCAATGGCGTTTCAATAGGAAGAGATATTTCTCCAGGAAGCATAGTGAATGCAACTTTCTCCAATTCAGGAAGGAATTTGCCACGTGTTATCCAACCTAAATCACCGCCTGATACTCCTGTTTGCTTATCATCACTATATCTTTTGGCAAAATCTTCAAAATTTCCACCTGCGATAATAGAATCGCGAATTCTTAGTGCAGAACGGTAGATATCTTCTTTTGCTTGATGTTGCAATTGCACATCTTTAACAATTCGATAAAGCGAAACTGATATGGGAACCTCTGGCAAACTATCTTGATATTGTTTATAAAATGATTCTAATTCTTGGCTGGAAACAGTCAATTGTCCGAATTCCTTCTCGATGATTTTTGAAGATAATAATCTATTGCGAATTTCTTCGCGGAACTCGTTTCGCATTCTTGGAATTGACATCCCATAAACTTGCTCAATTCTTTGTTCTGACCCCATTTGAGCGAGACTTTGCTGAAGAAAAAGCTGCCACCGTTCTTCGATTTCTTCGTCACTTACAATAACAGAGTCCTCTTTTGCTTTTGCGATAATCAATTTTTCATCAATTATATTGTGCAAAACTTGATCATAAACAGATTGATCATTCGGATTGAGCTTTGGATCTTGCTGTAAGAGAAATGAAATACGACCCCTGACATCAGAGTCAGTAATTGCTTCATCGCCCACTATGCCAACAACCTTATCAAGCAGGTCGCCGTTCTTTAATTGCCCATAAGCATTATGCAGCGAAAGTATTAGGCAAAATATAATTAGATATTTGAATTTTTTCATTGAGAATCTTTGCCGGCTTTCATTATTAAATCAATATTCTTTTGGTTGATTTTCACAGGATGAGTCTTGTCAATTCTTATAAGCCAATTAGCAAGCAATTCTTTTTGCACTTGATCTTGCATTTTTGAAGCGAAATCAGGAATGGCTTCCTCAAAAGTTTTCTGTCGACTCGGTTGATAATCGTGAATTTTAACTATGCTCCACCCTGTTTCAATTTTGATTGGCTGAACAATTTGCTTTTGAGTAATATTTTGTTCAAATAATACTTTAGCAATTGGGTTAGATTTAGCAGAGACCAATCCCCATCGACCTGATTTCTCACGATAATTGGGGCGCTGAGTGAATTTTGAAGCAAGTGTATCAAAATTACCGCCATCTATCACCTGTTTATAAATGCTTTGAGCAGTGCTATCGGACAAGACAAATATTTCAGAAATATCATACATCGGTTCTCGAATATAACGTGTTTTGGTGGAATCCCAATATTTTCTGGCTCGAGTTGTATCAAATGAAAGCTTTTCCCAAACTTCCATTGTTTCTGCTTTGAATAATAAAATACCATCAACAAATTCTTGAATTAATATTTTGAAATCAGGGTATTCATTTTCTAAATTGCGTGTTGCATATTGAATCGCGCTTGATTCATTAACTTTCTTGATAGATCGAATATAGCCGTCTCGATTTCCTGCTAAACTTTTGAATTGGGGATTTGCATCCATTGCTTTTGCATAATCTTGACCGATTATAGGTTTTGATTGAATCGAATACAATTCACGAATAAGGATCTCTTTTGGAAGGCTATCTGCCCAATTCAAGTTCATTTTTATTTTATTTGAATCTATATAAGTAATCAAATTTGCAAGGTTACGTTCATTGATAGATAATTTCATTTCTTTGTAAATAGAATCCAAGAAAGCTTGCTTATCAAACTCGTAATATTGCTTTCGGTAAAGATTGCGCAAATCATCCCTTTCGTTATCAAGAACGGGATTTTTAGTTGCATATCTCTTGATTATGTGAAAGCCAATATTTGTCTTAACAACATCAGAAATTTCCCCATCTTTCAAGGTAAATAGTGCATTTTCAAATGATGGATTCAATTGGCTTTTGTTCTTTTCAAAACCTGTTGATCGAGAATAATATTCATCGAAGCTCCCATTTTTATCGGCAGTAAATTTATCATCTGAAAGTTCTTTTGCAAGTTTCTCAAATGAAGCACCATTGCGAATGAGGGTAAGAATGCTATCGACCTTTTTCTTATAATTTAATGTATCATTTAAATCTTGAATTCTAACAAGTATATGACCACCCAACACCATTTTACGGGGTTCTTTTGCCAAAACCTTTACAATAAAATAAGCATAAGGAGTATAAATTATCTTTGAATAAACATTGCCTGGTTGTGTTTCATAAATTGCGTTTTCAATTTCGCGTTGAACTTTGCCCGAAGTAATCCATTGCTCAATTACGCCTCCATTATTGCCAAGGTCTTTATCATCGCAATATTCTCGTGCAATAGCACCGAAATTTTCCCCTTTTTTGAGCTTGTCCATTGCTTCATTGATCTTCTTAAAAGCTGAAGTAGTATCCTTGTTTGGACCTTGTTCAAATGTTGTCAGAATTATAGCGACTTTTGCTTCGATATTCCTTCTCTCAAGCATCAGATTCACATTTGGCTCTGTCAATTTCTTTTCGAAAAGAAATGACTCAGCAAGAATTTTACGGTTTTGTTGAATTTCTGCTTGCACAGATGAATCTTTATCCAATTTTTTATCTTTTGCATCGATTACTTTCAAGCGATAATTGGAGTATAATTTAACGAAATCAACAATACTATCTCTATTTAATAAATAAAGATAAGGTTTTTGCTTGCTGATATTTTTTTGGTATGCTCTTTCGATTTGCTCATAAGTAATGGGTTCATTACCAACAGTCGCGAGCTGAGTTTGCCCATATTTTTTTAGGAATTCGCTATGCTGTGTTTGCGAAATAATTGGCGAGATGCTTATCAAAAAAGATAACGTTATTAAAATTAGATTTCTGGATACATTCATATTCGTGATATATTTTAATACAAAATAATTAAAGTCGTATTTTTTTAATTTATAGCTTAATACCTTTTTTAACGTTCATTCAATTTGAATTAAACGAAAAAGTTTGTTTTTTCTTATAATAATTGAAAATAATTTTATTTTTAAAAGTCAAAAAATTAGTTCTGTAAATATTCCTTAATCATTCGACCAATTTTAAAAACATTTCCCGCACCGATTGTAATCAGCATATCTCCCGCTTTAAGTTCAGATTTAAGGAATTCAATTATATCATCAAAATCGGGAATATAATGCACATTCTTATGACCATAGGATTGGGCTTGTTGGGCAATCAATTCTCCCGATATTCCTTCAATTGGCTTTTCGCGAGCTGCATAGACATCAGTAATAACAAGGACATCAGCTTCATCAAATGCTTGGGCAAATTCTTTATAAAATTCGCGTGTCCGAGTATATGTATGAGGTTGGAAAACAGCAACGATCCTTCTATCCCAACCTTTGCAAGCGGCATCAAGAGTTGCACGGATCTCCGTCGGATGGTGTGCATAATCATCTACAATCATAATTCCTTTGCTTTCTCCTTGGATATCAAAGCGACGCAATACTCCATTAAACTCACTCAAAGCATTTTGGATTGTTGCGAAATCTATCCCAAGTTCGGAGGCAATTGATATTGCTGCTAAAGCATTTTTTACATTGTGATATCCAGGGACATTCAAAGTAATTTCACCAAGATTTTCAGATTCTTTAAATACTGAAAATTTCGAAAAATTTTGCTGCAATTCAATATCTTTTGCATAATAATCATTATTTCTTGATAACCCATAAGTAATAATCTTTTTGTTAATTCCTGACAGAATTTCCTTGACATTTGGGTCATCAGTGCCAAGTGCGACAAATCCATAGAAAGGAACTTTATTTGCAAATTGTAGAAATGTGTTTTTCAAATCTTCAATACCATCATAAATATCAAGATGTTCGGGTTCGATATTATTGATGATAGCGATTGTGGGAAGCAATTGCAAGAAAGATCGATCGTATTCATCAGCTTCAACTACCGTCCACTCACCTTTCCCCAGGCGGGCATTCGTGCCACCAAAATCCTTGAGCCGTCCCCCAACAATCACTGTTGGGTCATATCCTGCTTTTATTAAAATCAAGCCAACCATTGATGTGGAAGTAGTTTTGCCGTGAGTGCCTGCCACTGCAATACAATAATTCAAGCGCGTTGCTTCGGCAAGCATTTCTGCCCTACGAATAATAGGAATGCCCTGTTTTCGAGCTTCGAGCGTTTCGGGATTCTCATCGGGATTGACAGCGCTGGAATAAACAACAACTTCACTACCATTTATATTTTCGGGGAAGTGACCAATTTTTATTTCCACACCTTTCTGACGTAAATATTCCGTATTTTCATTCTCATTCATGTCTGAGCCCGAGATTGCGAAACCTTGATTAAGCAAAATTTCAGCAATACCACTCATTCCAATTCCACCAATCCCTACGAAATGTATTTTTTTAATTGTTGAAAACATTTTTTATCCAAGAAAATAATATTTAGGAATTCTATCAGTAAAAATATCATTCATTGCATTTATTGATTTATCTCTGCTCTCTTTTGGATCAATATTAGTAGTAATTACTTCTTCGCTGTGTGGGTCTGAGAGAGCAAGGATATTTCCATC
>DIEP01000128.1:20705-31007 GCA_002418685.1 Ignavibacteria bacterium UBA5771 | reverse complement strand
GAAGGCATAGACCGATGCCATATTTTTGTAACTAAATTTGATGGGACAACAATCAAGTCTGCACCATTCAATGCAAGAGTCCGAGCAGATTCAGGAAAACGCCAATCGTAGCAAATCATCGATCCAAGATTGATATCTAAATCGGGGTCGTAAATATTGAAAAATCCAGTATTACCAGGCGTAAATACAAATTTTTCTTTATAAAATAAATGAGTTTTCCTATAAATACTCGTTAATCTTTTCTTTGGAAAAACTATAAAACACGAATTATAATATTTATCGTCCTCTTCTTCGGCAAATCCGCAAACAATAATTCTATTCAATTTGGTTGAAAGGCTTTGCAACAATTCATAAGTTTCGCCATCTTTCTTTTCAGCAATATTTTCTAATTCATTTTTATTTAAAAAGAAATATCCCGTTGTTGCAAGTTCAGGAAAGACAATCATATCGGAATCTATGGTTTCAATATAATTCTTAATTTTTTCTATATTTGCGACTTTATCAAAGAGTATTGGTTCGAATTGAACAGCTGATACTTTCACTCTTACTCCAAAAAAGCAAAATTACTAAATAATGATCTTAACGAGGTTATTTTAGCAAAAATTCATCACAGATTAGATAAAATTGACCCGCTGTTTTGCTGAAACTTTTCAAATATTTATCCTTATCTCCTTTGGCAAATCCGCAAACAATAATTCTATTCAATTTGGTCGGAAGGTTTTGCAAATATTCATCGAATAAATCGACTATGCACTGCAAACAAACTATCCGCTTAATCATTTCTTTAATGCTCATAATAGAAAAAAATGCTCTTATTATCAACTATTCTGAAAATCATATATTTATTGTCGAAATCAGATTTTGTTGTGTTTTGTGCTAAAACTTCTATATTTTCGTTTATTATATTTTTAGATATTTAACAAATAATTAAAAAAATATTTGCAAATTTTGTAAATTAAAAAAATTAAATTTTTACTTTTATGAATTTCCGAAAAGAAGATATCCAAAAAATTTCTGAATTCCTCGGCGTAGATTGCGAAAATTATCAAGATCTGCATATTTGGAAAATTATCGATAAGAATCTAAAGAATCAAATTTTTCTAACAATTTCAGAAAGCGATAAGAAATTTGAAACAATAGAAAATATCGTTAATATACAGACATCGCAAGGATTTTTCGAAATTCATAATTGCAATAATTATTCGATTTTTCCACCTGACGAAATATTTTTTGTTTCAGAAAATGGAGGGACCATCTCGTGCTTAATAGTCGGGAAAAATGCGACGTGCTCATTATTTGCCAATATTGATACAAATATACTTGACCAAGATATTACTGATTTACCGCAGCCCGTTTTACTGGCAGCTATGCAATTATCCTTAATAAGGAATATGCAATGAGCAATACGATTAATATTTTCAATTCAACAGAAAAAAGATATTTACCTCTGAAGAAAATAGAAGATATTGCTAATGAAATTTTCAAAGAATATCAAATTAATAATGCAAATCTCAATATAATATTTTTGAGTGATGCTGAGATACAAAAAATTAACAAGCAATTCCTTGATCATAATTATACGACAGATGTTATAAGCTTCAATTTTGATGAGAAAGATCTCGAAGGTGAAGTTTATATAAGCATTGACACTGCAGAAAGGCAAGCAATTGAATACAAAGTTTCACTAACTAACGAAGTTCTCCGTCTTACAGCTCATGGAATTTTACATCTTTTAGGTTATGAAGACGATACGGTTGACAAGAAGGAAAAAATGCATAATTTAGAAGAGAAATTTTTACAAAAAATTTAAAATTTTAGAAAAATGTCGAAAAATATACTTGACAAAGCAGTCGAGATAATTCTGGAAATAGCCCCAGAATTATTAAGAACTAATAATTTAAAAAAAATCGATATCTCTAAATTAGAATCAGCAGGTTATACTAAGATAGAGGTATCTTATGCTATAACTTTGCTTTTGAATAAAAATCCAAAATTATCTAAGCAATCACGAAAGAAAATTACAAAGCCACAATATATAAGAGTGCTTAATCCTTATGAACGCAAGATGTTCTCAAACGAAGCATACAGAGATTTTATGACTATGCGTGCGTTGGGAGTTTGGGATGAAGAAGGTTTGGATGAAATATTCGATCAAATAATAATATTTCACGGAGGAGGAGTAAATCGTGATGAATTCCGTGAAATACTCTGTGGCTTTCTAGTTTCGGATGACTTTCCACTTGACGGGAAGGGTCCAAAATCAAAAGTTAGAGAAAACGTAAGAATACAATAGATATTCATTATAGGGGCCCTGTAGCTCAGGTGGATAGAGCACAAGTTTCCTAAACTTGGTGCCACAGGTTCGAATCCTGTCAGGGTCACAGATTGTATTTTCAAATTAGATCTTCATTTTTGAAACCACAATTTTCTTTCAAATTTATTACCAAAAAAAACATAATGGCATTTATTTTCTGGACGGATGCGTATTCATCAAAAGTTGAAGAAGTCGATAATCAACATAAATTTCTAATACAAATAATAGATGATTTATATTTAGCTTTTCAAAAAGGAGAGCAGAAAATCATCCAAAGTGATTTATTGTTCCGATTAATCAATTATGTTCATTATCATTTCGCTTATGAAGAAGGATTGATGATGCAATATAAATATCATGAACTTGACAAGCATAAAATTGAACATCAAAGGCTTACCGTAAAGGTTCTTGATTACTATAAAGATGTTAAGATAAAAGATAAAGATATTTCTTTGGAATTATTGAATTTTCTAAAAGATTGGTTATCGGACCATATTTTGAAAACAGATAAAGAAATGGGAGCTTGGTTATCTGAGCAACCGCAATTTGTTACAAATAAAATGCCATAATGTCAGCAAAGAACATTATGGCATTCCAAAGTGTCATTATTGGAATTCTTAATTTTGATTTATAGAATCATATAAACCTTTCAATCGCTTTCTAAGATGCAGCACAGCATAACGCTTTCTTGCAAGTAAAGTATTGATATTAATACCTGTTTCTTCTGCCATTTCTCGGAATGAGATGCCGTCAAATTCATTACGAATAAAAACATCTCTTTGTTCTTTTGGTAATTCTGATAGTCCTTCTTGTATATATTCCCATATAGTCTTTCTCAAATAATCTGTTTCAGGAGTATTATAATAATCGCTAACGAAATTTTCAAAAGGATCAACTCCTTCTTCAGCTTGTTCAGGGGTTTGCAAATCAGAAAAATTCTCGGCTCGCTTTTTTCGATAAGAATCAATTATTCGATTTCGGACAGCAGTAAATACCCAAGATGATACATTCTCGATAGGTTTTTCGATATTGGCAGAAGCTGCAAGCACATTAGCGAACACATCCTGCAAAATATCTTCTGCTTCCTCTTGAGAGCGCACTCTTTGGCGAATAAATCCAAGGAACTTCTTTCGATCAGTTTTGAACAAACTTTCAATTTGTTTGACTAACTCAGTATTACTCCCTTGAGGTTTATCTTCACTAAGAATCTTAGGTTTCGCGTTACGATTAGGCGCGTCCTGCATATTCTGGATCTGCACCTCAATATTTTTCTTCCTTCTTGCCATTTATTTTCCTCTAAAATTTTGGGAGTAGAAAAGTATGCCTTATTCCTCTTTTTATTATTTTACAAATTTAAAAAATTCTTTTAAATAATATAACTAAAAAATTAAGAAAAAATTACAAATTTTGTCAAATTGTCTTAATTTTTGCTAAAATTACTTTTTATTACTATATGAAAAATTATGCCAATTTTATCAAATCAACAATAAACCTTGCCTTATCCTTTAATTCATCAATTGTGCTATTATTTTCGATTACAAAATCTGCTAAGTTTTTTTCCACTTGTGTGGAATTTTGTTTCCGCATTCTATTGAGAACTTCCGATTCAGAAATTCCAAGACGCAAAGCAGCTCTTTTCGCTCTCAAATCCTCACGAGCATCAACTACAATGATATAATCGAAGCCATCTTCGAGCCCTGCTTCATAAATTAAGGCACTTTCTATAAATACGATTTCTTCGCCAATTTGTTCCAATTTCTCCGTTTCTTTTATCATCTCATCAATAACAGCGGGATGAACAATGCGATTCAAGGTTTCTAATTTGCTCTTTGCTTCATCGCCCTCTGCAAACACAATATTTGAAATATAAGTATTATTCAATTCAGAATTCGCACTATAACTATCACTGCCAAATGCATCTATAATCTTTTGGCGTATTTCGGGTGATTCATTCATAATTTTTTTTGCAATAATATCAGTATATATTACTTTATATCCAAGACTTTCAATAATCTTTGCAAGCGTCGTTTTGCCGGATCCTATTCCACCTGTTATTCCAATAACTTTCATATTTTTTCTATATTTTGCAAAAGTGTAAAATTATTATATGCTAAATTAAGAAAGTTTCGTAATTTTGTAATCTTGTAATCTTTAAAATTGACTCCATCGACTAAAGGTTAGGTCACAAGCCTTTCACGCTTGCAATAGGGGTTCGAATCCCCTTGGAGTCACAAAATATCAAATCAAATCCCTCGTTATCATCTTTTTGAGATCTCATTTATATACTAAAATATACTAAAATGAAGAAAAAAATTCTGACTATAATTTTTTTTGCTTTCTTATTCTCTTTAAATTTGAATGCAAAAATCTATAATATTTCTCCAAATGGAGAATATGATAAGCCAAGCGATGTTGTCAATTTAGTCGCAGATGGCGATACAATTGAAATTCAAGCAGGGACATATCTTGAGGATGTTGCTTCTTGGCGAAAAAACAATTTGACTTTTCGTTGTGTTGATGGTTACGCTCATTTAAATGCAAATGGGAAATCCGCTGAGAGCAAAGCAATTTGGGTTATCAAAGGTAATGATTGCAAAGTTGAGAATATTGAATTTTCAAATTGCAGAGTTCCCGATAATAATGGTGCAGGTATCAGATTAGAAGGCACAAATCTGATAATTTCCCACTGCTATTTTCACGATAACCAAGATGGCATCCTGACAAATTCCGATCCCAACTGTACCTTGATTGTTGAATATTCAGAATTTTCGAACAATTCTGCCGATGATGGACTTTCTCATAATCTTTATATTAATCATATTAAAGAATTCTATCTTCGATACTCTTATATTCATAATGCTCGTGTGGGGCACAATGTCAAGTCTCGCTCAAAAGAAACTTATATACTTTACAATAGAATTATGGATGAATCCACAGGAAATTCGAGTTATTTAATCGATATGCCTAATGGTGGGCTGGGCTGTGTTATGGGCAATTTATTAATGAAAAGTAATTTGGCAGAAAATCCTTCGGGAATTAGTTACGGATTTGAAGGTGTGGATGACACAATGGAAAATTCACTTTTTTTAATAAATAACACCTTCTTAAATTATAAGCAAAATGGTCGATTTGCTCAAATTAAAGATGGAATATCTAGTTTTAAATCACTTGTTATCAACAATTTGATTGCAGGGACAACTAATTTTGTTTCGGGAAAATACGATTCAGTATCAAATCTTGTTTTGCAAAATATTAGTGATGCGAAACTTGTCGGACCTGAAAATTATGATTATCATTTACTGGAAAACTCTCCCGCACGAAATTCAGGGAAGAATCCGCTTGATTTTTCACAAAATACTCATGGATTTTATCCTGATTTTGAATATCGGCACCAAGCTGATCGCACTGAACGAAAGACAATGCAAACAATTGATATTGGTGCTTATGAATTCATCGAACCCGACACTTTAAAGCTAGATGCGCCTGTGCTTATCAATCCTCCAAATAATAGCACAGAAATTGCCTTCAATCCCCTATTTTCTTGGCAACCTGTTAAAGATGCTAAACTTTATCATTTGCAAGTCGCAACCGATTCACAATTTAAAAATTTAGTTATTGATAATGCTGATATTTCAGGAACCACATTTCAATCTATTTCATTGCTTGATAATAACACGTATTATTGGAGGGTCCAAGCTAATAGAGATACTCTCCAGAGCTCTTGGTCTGAAATATGGAATTTCCGAACTATGGTTTCAGGAATTTGGGAAAATAATAATTCTTCAATCATAAAATTGTATCCTGATCCTGTCAGCGATGTTTTGTCATTAATAATCAACGAGCCATTTTCAGGGGAAGTCAGAATTTCTATCTTAAATATATTTGGGCAAACAGTCAGAGAATTGTATAATGGAAATCTTGAAATGCAAACAGGAATTCACCAATATGACGTCTCAGATCTTGCCAAGAGCTTGTATTTTTTGAAACTAGAAGCAAATAATAAGATTATCATTTCCAAATTTGTAAAGATTAAATAACAATATTGATATTTTTATCATTTTTCTTTTTAAATTTGGAAAAAAAGGAACTGAATGTTTGAGAAGATTATTGAATTTCATCAAAATGAGATTCTGCAAATATTTGCAAAATATAAGCTACAATATTTCGATGAAATAAATGATTGCCAAGAGATTCCGCAATGGCTTCAAAATTATTTCAATGCAAAAATCAATTCTGAAATTTACAATTTGAAATTGCACTGCCTTGCAAATAATTTGTTCGATTTATCTACCCCTGAAATTGCAGCATCGTGGTCGGCTTTCGAACTTGCATTGCATGCAAAAGCTAAATTCGATTTTCGGACAATTAATAGTTGGGTTCTTGAAGCCACTCAGAACCAAATAAATTTTTTAATACGTCCTTGCTTCTCATTGCTTAACTTTATTTTTAAAGAAAATATTGAATTACCAATTAGCATCATTAGGCAACGCTTGTTATATTTTGATAATTATCAGTATTTATTGGGGGGTATTGGAATTTATCTTGATGAAAATGAATTAAATCCCAATAATTCGATAAGTAAGGAACAGATGAATTTATTAATCAATGAAATTGAAAGTGAATTTTTCAAGACGAAAACTGCAGATGAAATAGTAGATATTTTAGACCCATTATTTGAGTTTTTCAATATTTATAATTATGAAGATGAATTTTTACCAATTTCTGCCTTGAAGATTTTTATTGAAGATAATAATTGGAAATCACTTGAAAATGCTTTAATCGAAACACAAAAGAGAACCAATGCAATTTTATGGACAAAAGCACAAGTGAAAGAATTTTTAGGAAATTACAGCAATATTGATTTTGAAAATGCTCGAAGCAATCAAATTCCCCTTTTTAACAACATTGGAATTGGAAATTTAGTGGGAACCGAAGATCAAAGTAATAATAATTTGAAAGAGAAAACTGAAGAAATTCAAGAGGAAATTAATAAGGATTTAGAATAATAATGAAATTTATTGACACAGCAAAGATATATGTAAAAGCAGGCGATGGAGGTCCAGGGCATATAAGTTTCCGCCGCGAAAAATTTGTTCCCAAGGGCGGTCCCGATGGTGGAAATGGTGGAAAAGGCGGAGATGTTATAATAATTACAAATAAAAATTTGAATACTCTGCTTGATTATAGGTATAAGCAAAAATTTATTGCTGAGTCGGGCTTTCCAGGTGGAAAATCAAAGATGACAGGACATGATGGCTCCGATATTATAATCCAAGTGCCAGTGGGAACAATTATCAAAGATGCAAATACTGACGAAGTATTATTCGATTTAAGCAAAGAAAACCAGCGAGAAGTAATAGCACATGGGGGGAAGGGTGGACTCGGCAATTCTGAATTTGCCACTCCCGTCAATCAAGCACCAAAATATGCTCAACCTGGAATTCAAGGAGAAGAATTTTGGATAGTTTTTGAATTAAAATTGATTGCAGATATTGGATTAGTCGGTTTTCCAAATGCAGGAAAATCAACTTTAATTTCTGTTTTATCTTCAGCAAAGCCGAAAATTGCAGATTATCCATTTACTACGCTTGTCCCAAATTTAGGTATGGTTTACGTTGATGAATCCAAAAGTTTTATTATAGCAGATATACCGGGTTTAATAGAAGGCGCATCAGAGGGCAAGGGGCTTGGTCTTGAATTTTTGCGGCATATTGAGAGAACAAATCTTTTAATCTTTTTGCTTGATTCCTCAAGTAATAATATTAAGCAAGATTATGCAATACTTTCAAAAGAATTAGAGAACTATTCTCCGGAAATGCTCTATAAGAAAAGAATGATTTGCTTAAGCAAAATTGATTTAATACCCGAGGATCTACGAAAAGAAATAACGGAAGAATTGATTGATCCAAACATTAAAGATCAGATGTATATTTCCTCAATCACAGGAGAAAATCTTCAAGCATTAAAATACAAGTGCTGGGAATTGCTCCATAATTAATATTATCGCACTTTAAATGTTGTCATTGTAATGATTGCTAAAATAATCGCAAGTATATAGAATCTCATTACAATTTTTGGTTCAGCCCATCCTTTTTTCTCGAAATGGTGATGAAGCGGTGCCATTAGGAACAATCGCTTGCCCTCGCCTGTGCGTTTCTTGGTATATTTGAAATATGACACTTGCAGAATAACTGAGAGTGTTTCCACAACGAAGATACCACCAAGAATTGGAAGCAGAAATTCTTTTTTAATTAATATTGACAATCCGCCAAGGGCACCACCAAGTGCCAAAGAGCCTGTATCTCCTAAAAATACTTGAGCAGGATAAGCATTGAACCATAAAAATCCTGCCGATGCACCGACAAGAGCTGTAGCAAAGATCGTCAATTCTCCTGACCCCGGCAAATACATTATATTTAAATAATTAGCGAAATTGACATTTCCTGTGAAATATGCTATCAAAGCAATTGTGAAAACAGATATTGCAAGTGTCCCAATCGAAAGTCCATCCAACCCATCAGTTAAATTTACTGCATTGGAAGTCGCTGTAATCACAAATATTACCATCGGAATATATAATAATCCCCAATCGAAATTGAGATTTTTTTCGAAGGGAATCGTCGTTAATGTCGAAAAATAGTGGAATTTTGACGAAAATAAATCAGGAAAATAAAAAATAAGAATGCCAAGGAAAAGACCGATACTAACTTGACCAACCATTTTATATTTACCGATTAACCCTTTTGGGAGTTTTTTCACAACTTTCAAATAATCATCGAGAAATCCAACACAACCAAGCCAAAGAGTTACAATTAGAATTGAAATAATAAACCAATTATTTAGTTCTGCCCAGAGCAACGTTGGAACAATCGTAGCAAGTAATACAATTAGACCACCCATTGTCGGTGTGCCTGCCTTATAAAGATGATTGCCCACTTGCTGAAGTTCCTGCTTGGACTGCTCGCCGATTTGATGCTTCTTTAAAGATTTAATAATCATCGGACCAAAAACAAAGCAAATCAAAAGAGAAGTTATAGCTGCAGCCGCAGAACGAAAAGTAATATATTTAAATACACCAATGCCGGGAGGGTTAAACATTGCTTCAAGCCAATTGGCAAGATAATAAAGCATATTTTAAATTATTTAAAGTTCTTTAATAAGTCTTGAACAGCTGATTTATGGACAAAAAAAGACATCATTTTTAATTTTACAAAATCTTCTCGGTAATAATAATAACCTTTATTTTTACCATTTTTTGAGCTTGAACCTGAATCTTTTATTAAAAACCACCATGCACCATCTTTAATCACATAACCTACCAAATGGATACCATGATCATCAGTTGTTGTTTGATTTGAAAAACGGAATTGCCTTGCTTTGTCATTAATGAATTGATTGGGAATATCCCACGATGGAATTACTGCAAGGTTATATTCCTCCGAATAATGCCCCGGCTCGCTCACATCCCCACCAATTGCAACTGAATAGCCATTCTTTATGGCATTTTTAATGGCATCCATAAATTTATCAAGGGGAACATTATAATATGAGGAATCGTTCCACCAATTATCTTGGACATCATATTCACTTTGCTTCCAATAGCCTGGTTCAATCAAAGACATAATATCCACATAATCATCCATCTGGAGCTTCACAACTTGCTCAAAAAAAGTCTTGGCATTATATTCCTTGCCTTCATAAGTAAATTTCTCAGGTGGTGCCTGCATAAATTTGTTCATAATTTGCTTGATTGTTCCAAGAACAATTTCTTCGTTCCAGAAATTATTTTTCTTAATTGTTTCGAGAAATGTGAGCATTTCATTATACATTTCGTGTTGGTCTAAGAATTTTTGACCAGGAAGCAAGCCTGTATATGCATCGTAAGGAATTATACCATATTGCTTCCAAATTCGTGGAACTGCATTGGATTCACTACCTTCACCAAAATAAGTTTTTCCCGATGTTCGAACGAAGCTTTTAGCTTTTTC
>DIEP01000128.1:3012-20689 GCA_002418685.1 Ignavibacteria bacterium UBA5771 | reverse complement strand
CGATATATTTCCGATTCAAAAAAAGAAGTTGTCGAAAAATCCCAGCACATACCTGTCCATCCCTGTGATACAGGTTGATTATGCCAAACTTGAGTGAACTCATCAATTGATTTTGGATAATTAATACCCGTAAAATCCATCAGTAATCGAAGTGAGGTTTTTTTAGGTTCCTTTGCAAATTCATTACTTGATTTTTCTATTTCTTCCCAAAATTGGTTGTGGTAATCTTTAAATTTTAATGTATCGTTAGAGTTAATTTGAGAATTGCTAATATTAAAAAATAGAAGAAAAAGAGGTAGAATTAATAATTTTTTCATTTGAAAATTTTTTTAATTTCAAAAATAAGAAATTTATGCCGAAATAAGATTTAAAATTATTAATAAAGCAGGAAATTTTATCATCTTGCATTCTCTCTTTTGAAAAATTCATAATTTGGTATTATTCTTGTTTGTAATTTTACGTTTTTATTTTGAATATGAAATACATCAGAGTTTACATTGTAATAATTCTCTTTTCACAAGTGAAATTCCTTAGCTTTGGACAGGAAAACGATTATCCAGTTGACAGTCTTGAATTGTATCCAATGTATGGTATAGTTGGCGGGTATAATTTTAACATCCATTCATCTGGTTTTTCAAATCTTCCGGGAGTACCAAGTTGTTGTCCCGAATTCAACAGCGGGACGGGAAGCGGATTTTACCTGGGTGCAACCTTTGATTATCCTCTGAATTATTTGATGCAATTATCATTTAGAGCAACATATTCGCAATCAAACGGCAAATTAACAGCAACCGATACAACTACAATAATACTCGACGGCAAGCAAGCAACAGGTGAATTCGAGCATTTACTGGACGCAAAATTTGGAACTTTTGGCATTGAGCCACTTTTTACTTATAAAATTAAGCCTGATTTAGCACTGCACGGTGGATTCCGTGTTGGCTTTTTAACTAATTCACATTATTATCAAGTCGAGAAAATCACAAAGCCATCAGATAGAGGGACATTCATCGATGGCAGAAGCTATCGCAATCAAAGCGAAGGAAAGGTTGAATCTGCAAGTTCAGTTCAAGCGGGATTGAAATTAGGAACAAGCTACAAATTGCCTTTAAATAAAGCACAAACGCTTTTTATGGTCCCCGAGTTTTTCTATACTTATAATTTCACAAATTTAGTTAAGGATCGCTCTTGGAATTATCATCAGTTCTCACTTGGTGTTTCGATAAAATACAGAACTCCGCCGCCACCACCACCGCCACCCGCAGCTACAATTGCACCTCCTGACCCGATATTAAAGGATATCCAGAATCCTCCAATATTTGCAATTGATGTCGACGCTGTTCAAATTGATTCAAGTAAGAATGAGTCACGAGATTTTACTTTGAAAATTGAAGATTTTGTTTCTTATAATATGAGACCTTTGCTAACTTATATATTTTTTGATGAAAATTCGGCTGAAATACCTCCTCGTTACATGCAAATTTCAAAAAATGAGACAGGGACCTTTTCATTTGATAAATTAAACAATTATAGCGCTCTCGAAACATATTACCATGTCCTAAATATAATCGGCAAACGGTTATCTGATAATCCATCTGCAAAGATTACCCTAACGGGCACAAATTCCAACCTTGGAACTGAAAAAAATAACAAAGAATTATCAGAGGCACGTGCCCAATCCATCGCGAGATATTTTCAAAACACATGGGATATCTCACCTGAGAGGATGAAGATTCAAACGAGAAATCTCCCGAAGGAACCATCGCGAAATGATGATCCTCAAGGGGTTGCCGAGAATCGTAGAGTAGAAATTTCTTCTGATGACCCTGCAATAATCGAGCCTGTATTTACCGTTGATACAATGCGAGTTATTTCTGCGACTGCAATTAAATTTATTCCCAAGGTCCTCACAGAAGTCGGTGTTCATTCTTGGGATTTAAATGTTGTTCAAGGAAATCAAAGCGTTCTTAACAGAAAAGGTGAAGGGAACATGCCCGAAAGCATCGATTGGGAAATTTCGCAGAGAACTATTCCAAAAGGAAATGAAGATCTTGCATTCTCTATGCGGGGAATGGATTCAGTGGGTCAAGTAGCTACTTCAAAAACTAAACGAATCCCAATTTCCAAAAAAAGTATAGAAATGAAACGTCGTTCAGGGCAGTCTGACACAGAATATGAATATTATAGCTTAATTTTATTTGATTTTGCCAAATCAAATTTGAATAAAGAGCATAAAAAAGTTGTGGATTTTGTGAAAAGTCGCGTCACAGATGAATCAAAAGTTTCTGTGTTTGGATTTACTGATAATATTGGTGATGAAGATGTAAATCAAAAGATTTCCGAAAAACGTGCAAAATCAGTATTGAAGCGATTGAATATTGATCATAATGTAACGGTTGAAGGCAAAGGCGAATCTGAATTGATATACGACAATTCAACTCCCGAAGGGCGTTTCTATTGCAGAACAGTCACAATAAATATTGAAACACCAATCAAGCAATAAATTATTTTTTTGGAATCGCTTCTATTCTATAAATTGGAATATTATTTTTTATGCAAAATTCCTCTTTATTAGTTCGAGGATATTTCCATTCCTTATTGCTCGAAATTTCATAGTCGAATAAACCAGATTTCTTCAAAATTTTGAGGTGATACTCATCCACATAGTCGCAATCTGTTGATATATATAGTTTTCCGCTATGCTCCATTATTCTATATAATTCATTTAAAAATTCAATTGAAAACAGTCTGCGATTTTGCTGCTTGAGTTTGGGCCATGGATCTGGAAATAGATAAAACACTTCTGCAATAGAATTATCTTGGATAAATTTCAATCCATTAACAGCGGAATACCAAATTACCCATGCATTTTTGATGCCTTCGTTTAAAATATAATTTTGTGCCCAATCGACAAGTCCTTTCCGCAATTCAATTCCAAGAATATTGCGATCAGGAAATTGTTCGGAATATGCAAGCAAAAACTTGGATTTTCCGCAACCTATATCAAGAATATCAGGAGATTTACTATTCCCAAAATATTTAGAAATATCAATATCATCATAAAGTGGAGGATAATACGATGGAACGATTTTGAGATCTTTTATAGGAAAATAAAGATTTGAGCTTGTATGATGGCGTATTTTCTTTGGATATGGGTATTTGTCAAAATCGATTTTCATAATTTTAATAAAAATATCCAAATATAGCATCTATAAATAAAATGGAAGCAGCAGATAAAGTAAAGGCACGGACAGTGCTATTGCCAACTCCCTCGGCACCACCAACTGTTTTATACCCAACATAAATACCAATCAAAGAAGTAGCACCACCGAAAACTGCAGACTTAAGCAGTCCCAAGAGAATTTCCTTCACAGCAAAAAACCGCTGGACAGATTCAAAAAATAGATAAAGACTAAAATCAAATTTTAATGCAGTCAAAAAATACGCACCAATCAATCCAACGATATATGAAAATATAACAAGGATGGGCATCATCACAATGGTTGCCATAACACGTGGCATTGCAAGATAGCGATTTTTGTCTATACTCATCATTTCAAGCGCATCAAGTTGCTCGGTGACTTTCATAGTTCCAACCTCAGCAGCAACGCTTGCTCCAATACGTCCCGCGATAACAAGGGCAGTCAAGACAGGCGAAAGTTCGGTAAATATTGATGTGGCAATTGAAGAGCCGATGAATGGTTTTGCTATTGAAAGCAAATTAAATTTATCAAAAAGATTGGTTGCTTCCAGGGCTGTAATAATACCTGTAAAGATACCAATCAAAAGCACTAATGGAAGAGATTTATTACCAACAACTTCCATTTGCTTGAAAATATTTCTCCGATTTTGATAAATATGTGGAAAATATTGAATTACTTGTATTGCCAACAATGCAAATTCTCCAATCTGGCGGATAAAATTAAGAAAGATTCTACCTAAAAATTCAAAAAATGTCTTCATAGAATTACAAAATTGAGAAAAAAAATTATTCCAACAGAATTTTTATTTTATAGTGTTGATAAAAGGTCAATATCAATAATCACTTTCACATTATTTGAGGCATATTTTTCATTATATATTTTGAAAACTTCATCAATAACTTTTCTCATAATTTTCCCGTTTTTATCAAGTGATTTATAATCTTTTATAAAAATGATACGACGATAACGGTTGCGAATACGTGAAATTGCAGGAATTGTTGGTCCGATAAATTCAATCGCCTTTTTATTTATTTTATAATCAGATATAATTTGCTTAATTAATGAATAAAATATCTCAGCTTTTTGTTGCACTTCCTCTTGATTGAAAGATTGAAATTCAATTTTTGAAAAGCGAGTAAATGGCGGATAATTCGCGAATTTTCTATGAATGATTTCATAATTATAAAAATCTTCATATTTATATTCTGCAGCATATTTTATTGGTTCTTTTTCGGGATTATGTGTTTGAATAATAACTTCGCCGGGATTATCTTTTTTTCTACCTGCTCTGCCCGATACCTGTGTAATAAGCTGGAAAGTCCTTTCATACGACCGAAAATCAGGGAAGAACAAATTTAAATCCGCATTAATAATCCCAACAAGAGTAATTCTATCAATATCAATACCTTTTGATAGCATTTGAGTCCCAATAAGAATATCGATATTTCTATTGATAAAATTCTGAAGAATCTTCCTTTGCGAAATTACGCTTGAAGAAACATCGCGGTCAAAACGATGTATTTTTGCTTCCACGTCATTCAATTTTAAAATATTTGAAAGTTCTTCTTCAATCTTCTCAGTCCCCGCTCCAATTGTATGCAAATCATTCGATCCGCAAACGCCACAAGTTTTCGGAGCAGGCTCGCTATATCCGCAATAATGGCAAACAAGTCGGTCATTGATTTTATGATAAGTCAACGAAATATCGCAATTCTTACACATCGGAACATAACCACAATCTTGGCAATACAATTGCGGAGCAAATCCACGACGATTGTGAAACAGCACGACACCTTCATTCCGCTGAATTTTTTGTTTAATTTTTTCGATTAATTCATTTGAAAAATATTTATTTTCAATTTTCACTTTATGTTCTTGAGTATCTTTCTTACGCATATCAACTATTTCGATTATAGGAAGAACTGCATTATCAGCTCTCTCATCTATTTTCAGAAGTTCATATTTCCCATCCAATGCATTATAATAGCTCTCAATTGAGGGTGTGGCAGTTCCAAGCACAACGGGGCATTGCTCGATGCTAGCACGAATAATAGCGCAATCACGGGCATTATAGCGGGGTGCAGTTTGCTCTTGCTTATAACTTGCATCATGCTCTTCATCAACAATTATCAATCCGAGATCTTTCAATGGAGCAAAAATCGCAGAACGAACACCAAGCACAATCGGATAATTACCTTTGTTTATCTCAGAAAAATAAGTATTGCGCTCTCTATCACTCAATTTACTATGCAAAATAGCAACTTTCTCGGGAAAAAATTTCTCAATTCTATCAATCAATTGCGGAGTTAAAGAAATTTCGGGAACAAGATACAAAGCAGTCTTCCCTATTTCAATTGCGGATTGAATAAGATGAAAATATACAAGAGTTTTCCCACTACCGGTGATTCCATCAAGCAAAAATGTGCGAAATTCCTTGATGCATAATGATTCATTTATTTTATCAAAAGCAGATTTCTGTTGTTGGCTTAATTGAAAATTAACTTCGCCTTGATGCAATGATTGAATGTTGCGGGTATTGACAGGACGGGGTATATTAATTAGTTCAATCAATTGTTTTTCAAGCAAAGCTTTGATAATCGCAGCACTAAAACGTTGCGGACTTTCCGATGATTTCGCATCTTTAAGAATATCCCTAATCAAAACAAATTCTTTGCCTTGTTTCTGCTCAACATAAATATGCGAAAACAATTGTGTTTGCTTTGGTGATGATTTATCAAGTTCATCAAAAGCTTTCTGAAGCTGCATCTCATCGTTAAGCAATTCAGTCGGAATCTTAATTGCACGAATTGTCTTTTCCTTCATTTTTGTCAATGAAGTAATTATCTTGATATACCCTTGTTCTTCAAGTGATTGAATTTGTTGTGCAATGTTTTTTGTTCCCAATTCATTTTGCAATGTATTAATTGAAGATTTCCCCTCATTCTTCACAATCAGTTGCAAAAGCTTTGCCCTCTTTGGAGCGCGCATTTGCATTTCATAAATTTCCTTATCGCTTGGAATCCTCTGAATTGAAATATTATTTATAGATTGAATTGTGAAATCAGGGGGCATTGCTGATTTAAGGACTTCGCCTAAACTTGTATAATAATATTCTGAAACCCATTTAGCAAATTTCAACAAATTATCATCGAAAATTGGATGCTCATCGAGAACCTCTATAATTGGTTTCGCATCAGTCAATTCAAATTGATCTGATTTCCCAACAACTACGCCTGTAAGAATCCTCTTCCCGAATGGCACTATTACTCTTTTACCAATAATTTCTTTAATCTCGATTTCAGGTATTTTATAAAAAAAAGTATGATTTATAGGAATTGGCAATGCTACTTCAATCAAATCGCTCATTTAGAAAAACTTTATATTTTTTAATTTCGTCAAAAACACAAATTAAGAAAGTAATAACAAAATGGAATCAAAAGAAAAATTATCAAAGACCTCGCTATTTATTTTTATAGTACTTTGCTTTTTTTCATTTCAATCTTTCAAATGTTCGGGAGAAAAGCCTCCAAAAATTTCCAATAATGGAAATATCGCTCAACTTGTCACATCGAAAGATGACGAAGCACCTGCCTCAAAAATATATCAAGAATCCAGAAATGACATTACTTCTTCAAGGCATAATGCAATTACTCAAGCAGTTGCAAAGGCAAGCCCTGCAATTGTAGGTATCAACGTTGTAGAAATTCAAGAATTTGTCGTAAGAGACCCTTACAGCCCTTTAAATGATCCTTTCTTCAGGTTTTTCTTCGGCGATGAATATTCAACTCCTCAAAAATATCAGAGACAAGTGCAAGGACTTGGCTCAGGATTTATAATTTCCCCCGATGGATACATCTTAACGAATCATCACGTGGCAGGAAATGCTTCAAAAATAGTTGTCACACTCACAAATGGTGAGAAATATGATGCAAAGATAGTCGGAGCAGATATGGTTAGCGATGTTGCATTATTAAAAATTGATGCAAAGAATCTACCCTATTTGAAATTAGGAAATTCTGAAGATTTATTAGTCGGAGAATGGGCAATTGCATTCGGAAATCCCTTCGGTTTATTTAATATTAATTCAAAACCGACTGTGACTGTTGGCGTAATTTCAAATTTAGGTGTTAATTTAATTAGCGAAGACCGACCATACAATCGAGTATATAAAGGAATGATCCAAACCGATGCCGCAATAAGTTCAGGCAATTCAGGTGGACCATTATTAAATGCTAATGGAGACGTCATTGGCGTAAATACAATGATTTTTTCAACTGCCCAAAATTCACAGGGCTCAGGTAGCATTGGAATTGGCTTTGCCATCCCTATAAATCGCGTAAAAACCATAGTAAACACATTAATGACAAGGACAAAGATCAACCGCGACACCTATATTGGAATGGAAGTATTGGACCTTAATGAACTAGATGATGCAACTAAGAAAGCATATAAAATAGATGATAAAGCAACAGGAGTAATTGTCAGCAAAATTTATAGAAATTCCCCCGCTGATAAATCAGGATTAGACGTCGGCGACATTGTTATCAAAATCGACGAGGAAGATATCCACAACAAAACAGATTTTCTCGTGATGACATTAGATGCACGAGTAAGCCAGAAGCTACAAATATCAATCAAACGCGGTGAGAAAGTCATCACGAAAGTATTATCAGTTGAAAGTCTACGGAGTTAAACTTGCCAGAATTAATCAAACAACCAAGCGTTTTAGAAGCAAGAGATCTTGTTAAAATTTATCGCAAGCGGAGAGTCGTCGATAACGTCTCCATCAAAGTAAATCAAGGCGAAGTTGTAGGTTTGCTTGGTCCCAATGGAGCAGGAAAGACGACTTCCTTTTATATGATTGTCGGAATGATCAGACCGAACGCAGGCTCTGTCTTTTTAAATGGACAAGACATCACAGGCAAAGCAATGTATCAGCGTGCAAGACTCGGAATCAGCTATCTTCCGCAAGAACCTTCCATTTTTAGAGGATTATCCGTTGAAAAAAATATTCGCGCCGTTCTGCAATTGCAGCATATCCCCAAAAAAGAGATTAACGATACCATCGAACAATTAATTGATGATTTTGGAATTGGACATGTGCGTAAAAGCAAAGGTTTTATGCTTTCTGGTGGAGAAAGAAGGCGTACCGAAATTGCTCGCTCCCTTGCTTCTTTTCCAAAATTTATACTTCTTGATGAACCATTCGCCGGAATTGACCCTATTGCAGTCGAAGAAATTATGAAGATGGTTCGCAATTTGAAGCATCGCGGCATTGGGGTCATTATCACCGACCACAATGTGCATGAAACCCTTTCCATTACTGATCGAGCGTATATTTTAATTGATGGGAAAATCTTCACAGGTGGAACTGCTGAAGAACTTGCCAACAATGAAGAGGTCCGACGGCTTTATCTTGGCGAATCATTCACTCTCGAAAGATATAAATTTGAATAATTATTTTTAAAAATTATTTAAATTATTTACAAGAGTAACATTTGCCGCTGTCTCAGAAGCTTATGAATACCACGGACAAAGATTTTTAGAATTCGTATTTTAAGTTTTAAAAAAAATAATCAAGATATTGCATTTTTTCAAAAAAAGAACAGGGAAGGGAAATTTAGGAGTACTTATTTAGAAGTACTTGTGGTGTGCGAGAATAATCCGACAACTGGAGACAATAACCACCCCACCCCTTGGCAGTTCTTCCTTTATTTTTCTGGTTCCATAAACACACCTATTCCTTTCAAATATTTTCGCAAACACATCTCTTATAGAATTTAATTTTTATAAAATATTCTTTAAAACAAAAAAAACAATATAATTAAACTATACCGTCTGGACTGTAAAGTAAATAATAATAAGAAAACGGCAGATCCCTTCTTTTTTATTTTACCTCATTTTGAATAGGTTCGATATGACAACAAGAGAAAATATATTAAATGCTGCAAATAATATCATTCTGGAAAACAGACTGGAAGGCTTTACGTTAGATGCGGTTGCAAAAAAAGCCAATGTCAGCAAGGGTGGCTTACTTTATCATTTTCCAAGTAAGAATGCTTTAATTGAGGGATTGATTGATAGCCTTTTTCTGCAATTCAAGAACAATATGAATGAAAGGTTAAATACAAATAAAGATATTTCTGCAAAGGACTGGATGAAAGCCTTTATTACAGAGAGATTTGAAAATGTGCATATCGACCCTGATTATACTATTGGTCTTCTTGCTACTTCTACAATGAATAAAGATCTGCTATTACCCGTAATCCAGCAATACAGTCAATGGCAAAATCAATTTGAAAAGACTGATGACCCCGTTTTAGCTACTATCATTCGCCTAGTAACCGATGGTTTGATTTTGACTGAGGTTTTTCTTGGAATAAGAACAATGTCGGATGAGATGCGAGAAAAAGTATATCTTCGTTTATCAACATCAATTGACGAGATGGATTCTGATAATGTGAAAAATGATTTTAATATAAACAATATGTGATAATAATTTGAGGATAGATAAAAATGAAAATATTACTGGTTTATCCTGAGACGCCTAATACGTTTTGGGGTTTCAACCATGTGTTGAAATTTATTTCCAAGAAATCCACTTTCCCTCCGTTGGGTTTAATAACAGTTGCGACAATATTTCCTGACCGATGGGAAAAGAAATTGATTGATATGAACGTTTCCCCTTTAACGGATAAAGATATTCTGTGGTCAGATTATGTTTTGATCAGCGCAATGGTTATACAAAAAAAATCTGTCAGAGAAGTAATAAATCGCTGTAAAGCTTTAGGGGTAAAAACCATAGCGGGTGGACCACTCCTTACTTCCGAATATCCTGAATATGATGATGTGGATCATTTACTTTTAGATGAAGGAGAGCTTACTATTCCGGAGTTCCTGGATGATTTGAAAAATGGTTCTCCAAAGCACATTTATAGGGCAAATGGTTGGGCTGATATATCTCAGACACCTATTCCCTCTTGGGAACTTGTGGATCTGAGTAAATACGCTACATTAAATATTCAATACTCCCGTGGTTGTCCGTTTAACTGTGAGTTTTGCAATATTACAACCCTTTTCGGACGTGTTCCAAGGACGAAATCTTCAGAACAGATCATTCATGAGTTGGATATCATATATGATATGGGTTGGAGAGGAGGAATCTTTTTCGTTGATGACAACTTTATTGGTAATCACAAGAAACTTAAGGCTGACATTCTTCCTGCCTTAATACAGTGGATGAAAAAAAGGAAGTATCCATTCAGCTTTCAAACAGAAGTATCTATTAATCTCTCTGACGATGATGAATTAATGGAACTTATGGTTAAGGCCGGATTTAATACAATTTTTGTGGGTATTGAAACAATCAGCGAAGAGGGCTTGACAGAATGCAACAAGTTCCAGAATAAAAACCGCGACATGTCGGAATGCGTAAGAAAAATGCAGCGTAATGGGTTCCAGGTTCAGGGTGGATTTATTGTAGGATTTGATAGTGATAATGAAACAATATTCAACAAGATGATTAAATTTATACAAGACACGGGCATTGTCGCGGCAATGGTCGGTTTGTTGAATGCTCCCAAAGGAACATTGCTCTATAAAAGGCTGGAAAGAGAAGGAAGGATAACTGAAAGTTTTTCGGGAAGCAATACAGACATTAATTTTTCTCCAAAAATGAATTTAAATACTTTAATTGACGGCTACAAGCATATTATTAATACTCTATATTCTCCAAAAAACTACTATGAACGTGTTATTCGCTTTCTTGAGGAGTTCCATCCTATTCATTTGGGCAGGCCACATGTGAGCTTCAATCAAATCGGGGCTTTCTTTAAAGCAAATTATCATCTTGGCTTTATCGAAAAGGAGAGACTATATTACTGGCGATTGTTTTTCTGGTCTTTGTTTAGACATCCAACATTATTTCCTAAGGCTATTACTTTGGCTGTTTATGGGTATCATTTCAGAAAAGTTTCTTCGGATTGATTTGCATTTTATGGTTATGAATTGGAAAACCTTAAAGCTGTTTCTATGAAAAGTATAGATCTAATCTTTTGATTCATCTTATTTAGCTTAGTATCCTTTTAAAGGAACAATTTATGATTAGGATGAGAAAAATTTGACTATAGATGGATGAGATGGCTTCAGAAGAGAACTTGTATGCTACAACCGATATATTATTATCATCATTAAAAAAATAGCCCATGATGACAATCGCGAGCTATATTATTTTTATTCAATATTTATTTGCCAATCATTCATTTGATTCAAATGACAAAGATGCTTGATTATTCATATCTCAAGGCATCAACGGGATTGAGACTCGCAGCTCTCCAAGCAGGGAATACTCCCGATATTAAACCCAGAGCAATAGAAACAATCAAACTAATCAAAGTCCATTGCACTGAGAGAGTAATTTTTGTCCCCAAAATCAATCCAAAAGCAGCACTGAAGCCAAATCCAACTATGATACCAAAAATTCCACCCAATGTTGTGATAACAACAGTTTCAAAAATAAAATGAAAAACAATCCATCGCTTTGTGGCGCCGACTGCTTTGCGAATGCCAATCTCGCGTGTTCTTTCTTTAACGGAAATATACATTATATTAGTGATTCCAATGCCTGCGGAAAGGAGAGCGATGACACCAGAGAAAACGCCAAAGTATGAAAGATAGCCTGTCAAAGATGCAAATTGCTCGGATAGGGATTCATTTGTTTCTAATTCGAAATTATTTAGTTCGTATGGCTTTAAGTTTCTAATAATTCTCAAATTGCCGACTGCTTCATCAATCGTTGAGGATAAAGATATTTTATCAGGAGATCGCACTACAAAAGTGAGATCCTGTTCCCATCGCGATGCAAAATTGATCAAGAACAAATTTACAGGGATAATAATTTGATTATCTTGGCTTTGCCCCATCAATGCACCTTGTGGTTTGAGAATACCAATAACCGTAAATGGGCGATTATTAATTCTAATTTCTTTACCGATTGGATTTTCTCTTGGAAATATTTTGACAATTATATCATTTCCAATTATTGCTACTTTACGATTATACTGTATATCAGTAGGTGTCAATGCCCTACCCTCGAGTATTTCCTGATTAGAAGTTAGGAAATACTTATCATCGGTTCCAACTAAAGACACATCCGGATCTGTGGATAAGTTGCCAGCTTTGACAACAAAGCCACTTGAACCTGTAATAGCTGTAACTATTGCAACATCTTGCATACGTGTAGCAAACTTTTGGAATTGACGGATATCTAAGTGGGGGCGCATCCAATATAATCTGCCTTGATGACCACCACCAATGTTTATGGAAGGCATCCGTGTGATATAGAAAGTATTTTCACCAAGTGCGGAAAGCTGTTGATTAATCGTAGAATTAATTGAGGAGACCAAGGAACCAGCGAACATAATAGCGAAAACACCAATCACAATACTTAGAATCGTGAGAAAAGCCCTTAACTTTTGAGTTCTAATTGAATCGAATGCCTGCCGAATTGTATCAAGTAATTTTTCCATTTTTGTTTTCTTTAATTATTCATAACGAATTGCAACAACAGGTTCAAAATTAGCGGCACGCATTGCGGGAAGAAGCCCTGCAATTATGCCAACCATTATAGAAATAACAGTAGCAATTCCCAAAAGATCAAGAGGAATCATTGGTGATAAAAAGCCAACTTGCGGAATAAGTTTGGGAAGAAATGTAGCTGTGATATAAGCGACCACGGATGTGAGAACAAAGGAAATAAATGCACCAATGATAGCAATCGTAGTAGATTCAAAGATTATTTGTATAAGAATATCGTACCGCTTTGCGCCGAGAGCTTTACGAATTCCGATTTCCTTTGTTCGCTCATAAATAGAAACGAACATAATATTCACAATTCCAATAATTCCCACGATAAATGAAAGTAGCGTCATACCGATACCAACAACCCATACTATTGTTCTAATTGTTGAAACAGCAGTTTCGAAGGTTTTTGTTTCATTAATTGAAAAATTATTTTCTTCCCAAGGTTTGAGGTTACGAATCATCCGCATCTGGCCCTCGACTTCAGCGCGGACATTATCGAGTTGATCCGTACTTCCTGCTTTCACACAAATCGAAAAGTTGCGGCGATATTTCCCAAAAGTTCCGAGAAATGATTTAAGGGGAATATAGACTATATTATCCATAAAATCGGCAAATGTTGTTCCTTGTTTGGTCGCAACACCAATAACAGTGTATTTGACATTATTAATTTTGATAGTACTCCCGATGCTATTTCCATTAGGAAATAGAGTCTGATACACCTTCCAGCCGAGGACAACAACATTAGAAGCCATTCTATCTTCAATATCATTAAAGAAGCGTCCTGAGTCAATAGTACCACTCGGAGTTAAAGAGAATTGGGAAGTAGTTCCTTGTATTGCAATATTTTCATAAACCTGATTACCATAAACAATTTTACCGCGATTAGTACGAGCAACAGGAACGGCAAGTTCTGCAGAAGTGAGACGTGAAATGAGTTTTTCGGTTTGATCAAGCGTAATATTAGGGCGATTCCTTAATTCTTTCCAACTCTTACCACCTGCCCAATCAAACTTATCAACATACATCACGTCTGTGCCCATTGCTTTGAAAGAATCCTCCATTGCTTTATCGAGTCCGGAAAGGACCCAACCCATCAGAATTACAAAGGTGATACCAATCACTACGCCTAAAGCAGCAAGCGAAGAGCGAAGTGTATTTGCTCTTATGGAGTGAATTGCTTGTAAAAATGCTTCCTTTGTTGCGATAATTTTCATATTACGCTTTTAAATGTTTTTTTGATCTTCAATTAAAATTTGATGAGTATTCACATAATCATCAATTATTTTCCCATCCCGCAAGCGAATAATTCTTTTAGCATTAAGTGCAATGTCTTCTTCGTGAGTAACAAGAATAATTGTATGACCCGATTGCCATAATTTATGAAATAGTTTCATTATTTCATCACCTGTTTTTGTATCAAGGTTTCCTGTTGGCTCATCAGCAAGAATAATCGATGGATTATTAACTAAAGCGCGAGCTACTGCCACTCTTTGCCTTTGCCCGCCAGATAATTCGGGAGGTTTGTGGAACATACGATCTTCCAAGCCGACATTTTTTAGTGCTTGGATTGCAAGTTCCTCCCGTTGATCAGCTTTCACACCCGCATAAATCAAAGGCAATTCTACATTTTTGATACAATTTTCCCTTGGTAGAAGGTTAAACGTTTGGAAGACAAAACCGATTTTCCTATTTCTAACATCAGCAAGTTCATTATCATCCATTACTTCAACATTTTCACCGTCAAGATAATATGTTCCCGAAGAAGGAGTATCAAGGCAACCAATGATACTCATTAGAGTTGTCTTGCCCGAACCCGAGGGACCCATGATTGCAACATATTCATTCTTTTTGATTTCAAGAGATATATCATCAAGGGCGAGCACTTGATTTTCACCCATTTCATATCGCTTGATGATATTATCGAGCTTAATAATAAGAGATTCGTCCATAATTATTTTTTTCTTGACCTTCTAAGATTTTTAGAATTATTATTTACAGTGATTAAACTACCATCTTGCAATAATTTACTAATAGCTTGGAAACTTCCGGATACAACTTCCTGATTCACTTTAAGTCCATTCTCAATTTCGATAAAACCTTCATCAGAAATGCCTGTTTTGACATTCACCATTTTGACTTTATCGCCTTCTCTCACAAATACTACCATTGGAGGTGTGTTGCTTGATCCATTCTTACCATTAGTTTGGCTCGCATTCACTACATTAGGAGAATTGCTATGAGGACCGACTTGGCTTCCACCGTTCGATGGTTTACTATCCAATCTTACAGTTACAGACTGCAAAGGAACTGCCATGACATTATTTTTGGTCAAGGTTGTAATATCAGTATTGCAACTCATACCAGGACGCAAGCGATCATCAGGGTCAATGATGCGAATCTTGACTTGGAAATTGATCGCTTGATCTTGTATTGACGTAGAAGATGTGATTGCTGAATGACCAATTTCAATAACAACACCCGTAAATTTCTTGTCAGGAATTGCATCAACTTCAATTGTTGCCGTATCGCCCTTCTGCACAAGTACAATATCATTTTCTACTACTTCTACAATTGCATTCATCACTGATAAATCAGAAACTCTAAGCATTTCCGTTCCCGCAAATTGTTGAGTTCCAACAACAGTCTCACCTTTTTCAACATTGACCGCAGTAACAGTTCCTCCTATTGGTGCATATATCGCTGTTCGAGAAGCATTACGTTGTATTTGCTTCAAAGCAGCAAGTGACTGCTGTGACCGTGATAACGAACCCTGATATGCGGCAACTGCTTGTTGGTATAAAGTGTTCGCATTATCGAATTCTTGCTGGGAAATGTACTTATTTTTATAAAGCTCTTGGGCTCTTTTGAGATCATTTTCAGCTTTGTCCATTTGCTCTTTTGATGATTGCACATCCATCTTGGATGCTTGGACTGCAGCATTTGCTTGCTCAAGCTGAGTCTCGATAATGTCGGGTTTTATTTTAATTAATAATTGACCTGGCTTGACTTTGTCTCCTTCATTGATTCCAAGGAAAATAATTTCACCACTTATTTCGGGCGAAATCTTGACTTCTGTTTCTGCTTGTATCTGGCCCGTTGCTGATACTTTTTGAACTATTGTGCGTTCCCCGACTTTTGTTGTCATAACCTCAATTGGTTTCTCTCCCCCATTGGAAAATATGACTATTGCTACAATTGCGATAATGATAACCAAACCAAATATAATAATTACATTTTTGCGATTGCTTTTTTTCTTTGCCATTTTAGACCTCTTTTATTCCTCAGATATATTTTTTTGTATATTGTTTTTTTCTATATTTTCTTTTAATTCTTTTTTATAATAAACAGCTGTTTTTGCAATAGTATCATATAAAGCTTGCTTTTTTTCTCCTAATGTGAATAAGAATGCAAAAACTATTACAAAACTTAAAATGCTCGAAATAGTTGAAAAGACTTGCATCCAAGTCAATATAAACACTAATTGAATGACTAAATCAAGATTCTTCAGAAGAAATCTATAAGTCAATTGAAGATAATTTGCATAATACATTTGTTCGTCGGCAATAATAATTCCAAGTATATGTTTGCCAGGAGTCCCTGCAAAAAACACGTCCATCGAATTATAAACAGAATATATCACAAAACTCAATGGAACAAATGTCCGCATATAATCATTCAAAAATTCAGGATTAAAAATATCAGCAATGTTCATACCGAGGAATTGTTTATATAGACCCGTTGCATAAACAATAATTGATGAGATGAACATTTTAATTACGAAATCAATAATGTTCGCACCAACACGCAACATGAATCCAACACGGTAATCATAAAGTGAAAACTGTCCTCCGTAATTAGGAAGCATCCCTCTCAGTCGATCTTCTTGATCTCGATATTTGTTTGAATCTTGCATAATTTCTTTATTAATTTAATCTTCCAATTGCATATTCGAGTTCCTTTTGAGCCAACAAATAACCAAAAACGCTTGTAATTTGATTAATTTTTGCTGTCAAAAATTGTGTGTTCGCTTGAATGAGTTCAGTAATATTAGAAGAACCGACCTCAAATCTGCCTTGCAACACTTTGTAATTCATATCAGCAGCATTAAATGCTTTTTGGGAAATTTGGATTTGCTTTTCGGTTGCATCAAGAGTCAAAAAAGCTTGCTCCACTTGTATCTTTATTGATTGAACAAGCTTTAGTTGTTGCACTTCAGCTTGTTTCAAACCATATTGAGATTGTTCAATATTGCTATTAGTCATGAATCTATCAAAAATTGGAACGCTTAAATTCAAACCAAAATAAGATCTGCCATAAGTATCAAATTGATTAAATTCATTATTGCTCCAGCTCCAGCCACCTCCCAATTGAAGTGATGGAAAATATGCAGAACGAGAAATCGATACTTGTTCCTCTGCTGATTTAGTCGAGCTTTCGCCTGATTGATAATCATATCGGTTTTTTAGTGCTTCTTGAAGAGTTTTTTCAAAATTCCCAATTCTATTCCTAAAATCTTGCATATCACTTTGTGAAATTTCGGTTTTAATATCAACTATTGAGAAATCGACATTATTTGTTGGATCCAGCCCCATAATCGAAAGCAAATTCGCTCGCGATATATTTAAATCATTTTCCGCCCTTGATAAATCTAATTCCAGGGTGCCAAGATCAGCTTCCTTAGAATAAACAACTGAAATTGGTATAACACCTGCTTGATTTTGTGCTTGAATACTCTCTAATTCTTTTTTGCCCTGTTCAAAATTATCTCTACGCGATTGAACAATTTGCTTTTTAGTTGCATAGTCGAAAAATTGTCGATAAACATCAATTTTTACATTGACAATTCCTTGTTGCAAGTTCAAATCTGCTGATTTATAATTATAATCAGCTGC